>JBOFXO010000300.1:0-6199 GCA_051654185.1 Vibrionaceae bacterium
TCATGACACTCGCTGGCATTTTGATCACAGGCTGCGCTTTTTACGGGATCAATATTGTCTCAAGTGACAGCCAAGATATCTTACTTGCGCAGTCATTATGCATTGTTTTATTTACGATTTGGATAAGCGTGCTCACCCCTCGTTTTTCTTTTCGCTAATTTTTGTTGATGAAAAGGCGTGCTGAAACAGCACGCACTTTATTAAAGAGAAGGCTTTTTGCTCACCGGCATTGCATACATTTTTTTGACCAATGAGGCAACTTCTGGGGCAATGCTATCCATTTTTTGCGCAAACAGCTGTTTTTCTTGCTCTGTCACGCTTGGATCATCCACTTCAGCGGCCAAAAAATTAATCGGAAAGAGCCGATAATTGGCGTAGATTTGCTGATCAATGAGCGCCGCAAGCTCTTCTGGCGTTGAGAAACCATCTCTTATCTGCTCGCCAAAAGCCACATGCACACGGCGTTTTTTACCCGTGATCCCCTGCACTATGCTCGAAATATCTTCAAACTCTTGTTTTTGATAGCTACCTGTCGTTTGCAACTGATAAAGCTCTTTCGCTTTTGCAACATCGCAAGGGTCATTTTCATAAGAGATGGTCACCGGCACAATGCGAAGCCCTGCCATGTACTCGCTAAACAGTTGTTTTTCTTGCTTTCCATTCATAAAAAACATTTTTAGCAGCGCCGGATCAGTCTTATCATCACCATCTTTAGCGCGCCCCTCTTTTTGCGCAATCCAAATAGATTGCTTTTCATCCAACGATTTTTTTATGTATTTTGATAACTGGCTAAATGCCGTCATCATTTCTCGCGGAGCCTTGAGTGAGCGCTTAACGATAAAACTTTTGTTCAATTTCATCAGCTCTGTAGCACACGGTTTTTTAAGCAAATTATCACCGATAGCAATACGCACAGTATCAAAACCGTTTTGGTATAAGCTCCAGTTAACCAGCGCCGGATCCATTGAGATATCGCGGTGATTAGAAATAAACAGATAACTTTGATCTTTTTGTAGTTTTTCAATGCCGCTGCACGAAAAACCATCTGAGCAATTTTTTAGCATTGTCTGCATGTAGCTTGCTATATGCTGCTGCACGTCAGCTACGGTCAAAATTTTTCCCCACTTAGAGCGCAAATATTGCTTTAATAATGGGGTCATTAACCAGCGAAAGGCACTGTTTTGAATAGCAAAACGGTACTTGATGATAGCGTGTGTGAACTCTTTGTCGTTGATCAAGCGCGCGATAGCTTGAGGGACTTCATCGTCGTGATAAGGGCGAATATCAAAAAAAGGGTCTGTTGTTTGTTGCACGGCTTTATACTAGTTTGAAAAATAAAGCTTATTATTTTATGTGCCACTTGATCCTGCAAGCAATCATTAACTTTTCGCCACTATTTTTTTATATTCCCTTGTAAAAAGGTGCTTGAAGATAATTTGCGCGCCACCGTTGGCGTCGTAAGATGGGCAAAATTATCGCCGTTTGCCAATTTTTGCCGCAGATCGCTGCTGCGAATAGCAAACTCCTCAGGACAAGTTAGCACGCTCCAGCGCGCTAAAATTTCCTCTGCGCGATAAAACTTGGCAAAATTGAGCAAATTATCAGGCCCCATCACAAAAGTCAGCATGCAGTCATGGTGCTTTTCTTGCAAAAATTTTAGCAGATCCCAAGTTGTCACCGCCTCACCCACTTCGCCTTTAATATGCTGCTCATCGGTGCATAATTGCAAGTTGCCAAGTTTTGCATCATCAATAAAGTCCAACACCCACTCACAGCGCAGCGAAAAGGGCGCCATCGGCTTTGCCCAAGCGTGGTGAAAACTAGGCACTAGCAGCACGCGGTCAAAAGCGGTGAGTTTTTGCAGCACGTTTAAATGGCCAAGCGTTGGCGGGTTAAACGCACTGCCAAACACAGCCCATGATTTTTTAGGAAGAAACTTATTTTTACACATCGCTCTTTCGCTGCTGCAAAATTTAACGCAATTTTAGCGCTTTTGCGGTAATTTGTCGCTAAAACAGATTGTTACGATAAGGAAAAGCTATGCAAGACAAAATTTGTGCGCAGATGCGCGTATTGCCACACATTGATCCTCAATTTGAGATCACAAGACGCGTGAATTTTATCAAAAATAAACTGCTGCAAAGTGGCTGCAAAACCTTGGTACTTGGGATCAGCGGCGGTGTTGATTCTCTTACCTGCGCAAAATTGGCGCAGCTCGCAGTTGATGAGCTTAATCACAGCGGCGGCGCTGTAACATACCAATTTATTGCAGTAAGACTGCCTTACGCCATACAAAAAGATGAACAAGCAGCCTTACAGGGCATTGATTTTATTCAGCCATCGCAACATTTGTGCGTAAATATTCAATCTTTTGTGGACGCGTTACATGAACAAGTCTCGCAGTCCGTGCAATCTATCGCCGCAATGCCGAGTGCCAGCCACTGCGATTTTGTCAAAGGCAATGTGAAGGCGCGCGCACGTATGGTAGCGCAATATGAAATCGCAGGACTTTTAAATGGCCTTGTGCTTGGCACTGATCATTCGGCAGAAAATATTACGGGTTTTTACACTAAATTTGGTGACGGCGCCTGCGATCTAGCCCCTCTTTTTGGGCTCAATAAGCGCCAGATCCGCCAAGTAGCCGCATTTTTAGGCGCCCCAGAGCATCTTGTGCATAAAACACCAACCGCAGATCTTGAAGAGCTAGAGCCACTTAAAGCAGATGAAGCCGCGCTCGGCCTCACTTATGAGCAGATCGATGATTTTCTTGAAGGAAAACCGATAGCCGAGCAAGCAGAGCAGCGCTTAATTGCTATTTATCTAGCAACGCAGCATAAACGTCAACCTATTCCAACTCTGTATGATCAAGAGTAGCGCGTTGCTTATTGGCTGAAATTTGTGCATAGCGGCGGCGAATTTCATCGGCTACCTGCTGAATAGCTTCGCCACTGCTCACGCCTTTAGCCATAAGATCATGAATTTTATCAACAGCTTGCTGCTGCTCAGCGTGAGTTAATGAAAGATCAAACATTGCAGGTTCCTTGTAACAATTAGGAGCCTGCTTTATAACAGCTCACCGCGGTAACGGCAAGCGGCGTAAAAAATGTTTTTGTCACGCAGAAAAACGAAACTCAAAAACAGATCTAATAGATGAAACTTAACTGCAGCGCGCCACCAAAGCTGTTTTTATCAATGCGCTCCGCCATGACGTCAATAGTCAGCAAACCAAACGGCGTTAAACCAAAACCTAATGTCGCCATATCATCCACGCGCCCCAGCGTATCTTTCACCCAACCTGCGCGCAATTGTAGCCAGCGCGTCACACTTAGCTCAGCGCCAACACGCATGGTTTGCGTATCGTCATCAAACTGCGCCGCGCCATGAGAGCTAAAATGGGTCTGCTTATTAAGATCAAAATCGGCTGTTACTGCGCCTCTTGATGAACTTAAAGCCACCCCTAGCGTATAAAGAGGCTTCATTTCATAGACATACGAATGGGTATGCGCAACCGTTTCTATCTGTTTTGAAAATAAATTTTTCGCCGCGACTCCAACGCGAAGCGGACCATTTTGCCAAGCCGCGCCGACATCAAGGTTTACTGCCTTTTCGTCACTGCGATTTTTCTTTAATGCCCAATCATCTGTATCAAAAGTGGCTACGGGCGCAGCATAATGATAAGTATGAATTTGCTGCAATTTAGGTGTCACGCCAAGCGCGAACTTTTGCCCGAGCAGCGGCAGCTCTCTTGCAAGGGCAACTCCTATTTCAAAGAGTCCAAAACTGACCATGCGAGCTTGCGAATTTAACGTTGTGGTCGGGCTATAATTTTCTAATGCATTGATATCACTATCAGAAACTTCTGGTAAAAGAGTGCCTTGCATATACCCTTTAGCAAAAAATACCCCAGAGAAATTTTTTCCCTTAATGCCTGAAACGCCGCCAAGCCCACCCGACACAACAGATTGACTGCCTTGAATTTTTCGCAGCAGCTGCGCGCCATTTTTACTCGTTTGCGGATCAGGCGAATTCTCAAGCTTTGTAAGAAGATCTTGAAACTCTTTAATGTTGTCTATGCTATTGCTTGGATCGTTGAGCCTTGCGCCAAAAAAGGGAAAAGTCACTGCAATGGTTTTATTGCTCGCCGGCGCATTAAAAGCGGCAAGGGCAGGATTATAAAAGCCGGAGGAGAGAAAAGAAGCCCCCGCAACGCCAGTACCACCCATCGCTTGAGCGCGTGCATCAACCACATAATTATTAGCAGCGCTATTAGTTGAAATGATCAGCAAGGCCAAGAGTTGCGCGGATTTTTTCATAGACTACGTCCTTGTAGCTTAGAAGTGCGTTATAAGATCCCTTAGAGTTAAGTTATAGATAAGAAAATAAAAATTAACAAAATTACCGCTACAATGATCGCATTTTTTTATGCCAAGCCTTAACGGCTAAACTGCGCATAATTTTGTAATTTTCATAGTGCAAGCAAGCTTAAAAGCCAATTTATTACAGGTATTTTTCGATAGGTAAGATCCCCGCAACCCAAGCGCCAAAAGTAAGGGCATGTCCTGCGTGCGGCTCATGTTTAAGCACTTCACCGGTTTGATGATCAATCCAGCGCAATTTTTTATCTTTCAGGATCAACTGGTAAGCGCCGTGTTTAAGCTGCGCTTCAAATGCCTTAACCGACTGCTGAACATAATCAGGCTTTTCTAGCAGCACGGCCATTTCTGTATTGTACAAAGCCGAGCGAGGGTCTAGGTTCATGGAGCCAACAAAAAGGCGTTTTTTATCCAGCATCATCACTTTAGAGTGCAAGCTTGAGCGACTGCCGATGAGATGACGCTCAGTGCTTTTTTGCGCATGCGCTTTAAGCTCCCAAAGCTCAATACCCGCCTCAAGCAGTTTTTTACGGTATTTGGCGTACCAACCGTGTACCGCAAAAACATCGTTTGAAGCTAATGAATTAGTCAAAATGGTGATTTTTTTGCCTTGCTTTGCAGCTCGCACCAGCTCATCACTTCCTTGTTTAACCGGAACAAAATAGGGAGAAATGATCACAATTTCTTGTTGTGTTTCAAAGAGCAGCTTATCTAATTTGCTCAAAATCGCGCTGTTGCCATTATCAACCTTTTGTGGCGTATCGTAGTATAAATGGGTTTTGCCCCAGCGCAGAGGCAAATAGCCTTTCTGCAGATTTCTATACAGCGGCGCTTCTGTTAAAAAATAATCTTTGTAGCTAAATTTATTAGCAAATTGTGCTTTTTCTTGCCAAGCCGCAAGCTCTACAGGCTTAAGCGGCTTCGCATTTGGAAAGACCCACTCCATAGGCACGGCATATTCGCTATTCCAATACAGATCAAACTGTTGCAGCGCTTGCTTGACCGTGTGCCCGGTGAGCAGCATGTCAAAATCACTAAACTCAACTTCTGAGCGAAAAGCAAAATATTCATTGCCAATATTGCGCCCTCCCACGATGCTAAAAATGCCATCAGCCGTAAAAGATTTATTGTGCATACGCCGATTGAGCTGCGTGCCATTCGTCACCCATGAAAGCATGCGCAAAGTGCGAAAACCGTGCGGATTAAACAGGCGAATTTCAATATTAGGATGGGTATCGAGGCGGGCAAGTGCTTGATCATTGCGGCTTTGCATATCATCAAGCAGCAACCGTACGCGCACACCACGCTGCGCCGCCTCATACAAGCGCCAATAAACCAGCTGACTGGTATCGTCGTCTTTGAAAATATAATATTGTAAATCAAGCGATTTTTGCGCTTTTTCAATGAGAGTCAGCCGCATAAGCAGTGCCTCGCGCCCCGATTTTAGCTCAAGAAAGCCCGACTCTTGCTCACAAATTTTTGTTGGTGGTTGGATGTAGTGATTTAGTGGTGCAGCGGCAAGCGCTTCATAGCCATAAGAGACTGGTTTTTGTAAAGTATTATATTGTTGAGTTTGGCAACCTGCGATAAACACAATGCTACTTATCAAAAAAATTAAAAAAGCCTGTTTTTTAACATGTGCCATGTGCATGTAACTTCTCCGCAGCGGTTCTAAATACAAATTGTCATCAGCAGGGCAAACCTGAAATGTTGAAAACGCGGCGCAGAGTTTAACGCATTGCTAAATAATTTTTATAACATAAATTAACCTCAATACTTTTTGTTATTAAATCCATAAACTTATGCCAAAAAGGCATGCAAAAAAT
>JBOFXO010000301.1:0-2791 GCA_051654185.1 Vibrionaceae bacterium
TGCGGCGCAGATTGGCTAAGTAACACGGTAAAGATCGCAGGCACGCGCCCGACCAGTGCTTGTAACACACGCAGCGTGGCATTGGGATTATCCGCCGCGCCCATCGAGATCAGCACTCGCCAAGGCGCAGAGTTTGTGCCGCGCTGCTCTACAACAAATGCCTCTTGCGCCAGTCTTTGCTGCGCGCGCGCATGAAGCGCTGCAAATTGCGAGGCAACTATCGCAAAGTGGCTGCCTGCAAGCACTTGAAGATTGCTTGCATAGTGGGCGCTTGTGCGCCCAAGGGTAGGATCGATAATAAGATCAGCGCTGTGCTCACGCACAAGATCATCAAGCGCAACAATCTTGCAGTTAAAATGCGCCTTTACCTGCTGCTGCCACACTTTATCAAGCGCATAATGATCGACAATGACAAGATCAGCTGCGTTAACTTTTTCAATAAAATCAGCGGCATCTTCAAACTGAGTGCGCTGCAGCCAGCCTTGATAATCATCAACAAAACGCGGCGCTTTTGCTGTAATATCGCTCAGCGCTATCACAGAAAATCCGCGTTTTGCAATGTAAGCGTTAAGATCGCAAGGCTGCGTAAGAGTAGCAAAAAAAACCTGCGCACCACGCGCGCGCAGCGCATCAGCAAGCACTAGGCAGCGCATCACATGCCCCGAGCCTATCCACAAAGAGGCATCTGCGCGGATCACAATTTTCATGATGTTAAAACACGGTACAGTGCCTGCGCGAAAATCCAATCATCCATAGTATCAATATCTTGCACATGGGATGGCGGCAGCAAAAGAGCTTTAGCGTGCGGCGCAAACATCGGCTTTTTTTCTAAAAAAGCGCGCGCGGTGCCCCAATAAAATTGGGCAGCGTCATAAAAAGCCGACGGCAGATCTTGCGAGCGCGTAGTGAAATGCTCAGGAAAAAACATGTTAGCGCGCTTTTGCTCATCGAGCGTAAATGAGCGCCAAATGGATGAAGAAAATTGAGCTGCGGCAAATACATACTCGCAATCACCTTGAGCTAGTAGCGCAGCGCCTTCTTGCAAAATATGCGGCGTAACAAACGGCGCGGTAGCATAAATACAGCAGGCCGCTTCTACCTGCCAAGATTGCTCGTTGCACCAAGTGAGCGCATGCTGCATTACGTCTGCTGTAGTTGCAAAATCGTCGGCAAGCGCGGCGGGACGCACAAAAGGCACCTGCGCGCCATATTGCTTAGCAATTTGCGCAATCGCGAGATCATCTGTTGAGACAAAAATTTTATCAAAGCAGCCACAAAGCTGCGCCGCTTCTATCGAATAGGCGATAATGGGCTTGCCATTAAATGGCTTAATATTTTTATTTTTGATGCGTTTACTGCCGCCGCGTGCGGGAATGATAGCAACCTTCATTGCGCTGCGCCCAATACCGTTTTAAGCGTTTTGATCACCTTTTGCTGCTGCCCATCATCCATAGCGGCAAAAAGCGGCAAGGTCACGGCGCTGCGGTAATAATGCTCTGCGCACAAAAAATCACCATGCCTAAAACCAAGAGATTGATAATAAGGCTGTAAGTGGACAGGAATGTAGTGCAAGTTCACTCCTACGCCTAACTTTCGCAGCTGCGCAAAAATCTCTTGATGGCTGAGCGTGAGCTGCTCAAGCTTTAGCCGTACCACATAAAGATGCCAACTTGACTGCGTTTGCGCCATTGTTTGTGGCAAGTGCATGGGCAAATCGCGCAGCTGCTCGTGGTAATTTTGCGCTAACGTATTGCGTCTTTTAATAAAATCGGCCAAACGGGTGAGCTGCGAGCAGCCAAGCGCCGCTTGCAGATCGGTCATGCGGTAGTTAAAGCCCAGTAGCTGCTGCTCATAATACCATTCACCGTCACTTTGATTTTCAAAAAGATCAGGCGAGCGCGTAATGCCATGACTGCGCAGCAGCGCCATTTTTTGCGCAAGATGTGGCTGATCGGTGAGCGCAGCACCGCCTTCAGCAGTGGTAATAATTTTAACCGGATGAAAACTTAAAATGCAGATATCGCAATAGCGGCAATTGCCAACCGGCATTCCCTGATAAGTTGCACCCAGTGCATGCGAGGCGTCTTCGATCACAGCGACACCGTACTGCTTAGCCAGCGCAAAAATAGCCTGCATATCACAGCTTTGCCCAGCAAAGTGAACCGCCACTATCACTTTAGGCAAACGGTTATTACGCGCGGCAAGCGCGAGCTTTTGCGCTAATTTTTCAGGGCAAAGGTTGTAGGTTTGTAAATCGATATCAACAAAATCAACTTGCGCGCCGCAATAACGCCCGCAGTTTGCAGATGCTACGAAAGTAAGCGGCGACGTCCATAACAGATCGCCAGCGCTAAGCCCTAGCGCTAAGCAAGCAATATGCAGCGCAGATGTCGCGTTAGTGACGGCTACAGCAAATTGCGCGCCAGTTTGGGCAAGCAGCGCTTGCTCAAATTCAGGTACTTTAGGGCCTTGGGTTAAAAAATCAGAGTTTAATACCGCTACCACTTCCTTGATATCTTGCTCTGTTATCTCTTGCTTGGCATAAGGGATCACAGCAGACTCACAAACGTTAAATTGTTCAAGCAATATGAACCTATCGTCGCTTTTTTTACGCCGTTAAGGCAAGTTTTGCGCAAAAGAAGTGCGATTAATAACAAGATCTGTTTGTTAGAAACAGCTTTAGGGTAAGTGCGGTGAGTTTTAAGACTTAAAGAGGACAGTAAAATGCCAACGTGTAAAGCTAAAAGCGGTGAGAATTGCGATGGTGGCCCCTGCCCGACTTGAACGGGCG
>JBOFXO010000302.1:0-3088 GCA_051654185.1 Vibrionaceae bacterium
ATCGTGATGTTGGCGCTGGATCTGCTACTGTTTATTTAGAGTTAAATCATTGATTTATTTAACAAGCAAATGGCATGCGCTTATTTAAAAGAACTCGGTTTAAAGGAAATGTGATATGGCAGGTCCTAGCGGCTCTACATCAAGCACGACAACAAGTGCGTTCGTTGCTCTTAAAAGCAGGCTTGAACAAGCAAGGCAGCTTAAAGAAAGCGTGCTCAATATCCAAGGAGTCGCTAATTCTGCGCAGACTTTAGAAACCAATGCTGATTGGCAACAGGCACAAACACATTTAGTACAAGTGCAAAGAGCTTTGGATGGAACAGCTGCTCTTTCTGAACAAGAATACGATCAGATATTCAATGAGTTCCTTGTGGTTGCCGCGCTGGGTAACGTTAATGATAGCGCGCCGCAAGGTGACACACTCGCTGGCGCTGCCGCAGAGGATGCTGGTGCTGCTTCTAGAGGAGCTGCTGCGTCCGCAAGCTCGATTAATGATTTTTCAGCTTTACAAAACTCATGCCCTGAAGAGATGCTGCTGTGCGCAGGTGCAAGGCTTGGTGTGCCGGTTGAATTTGATACAGCTGCCTATGCGCCTAATAGTGATGCTCAACTTGACCTTTTTGAAGCTATTTTCATGCAGGGAGTGGGAGAGGCTCAATATTGTATTAAAGGACAAACTGCTCGCGATATTGCAGCTTTTTTTAACACATTGGATAAAAATAGCGTTTATGTTGTGCGTTCAGGCACTCAGGGGGGGGCCGGTCATTACAGTGCGCTGTATAACGAAAATGGTATCTGGTATGCGCATGACAGCAGAAACCTTGCCGTCACGCCGCTTACCGATTTTTCGCAAAGCGTTACGCAACAAGCGCTTGATCGCTTCATGGTTGCGCATGGTCAGTGGGGGACGCAATATGGTAATTATTCAATTACTTATTGCGCACTCACGCCTGAAATGGTGCAATCTCTTGCGGCTTATGTATTCAATGAGCGCACGAATTTGCCCCAATAAATTAATCTGCGGCTGCTGCAAAATGTTTGTATAAGGCCGCTTACTCTTTTTCCCTCCTTTATCATAAAAACTTTTCGTGAAGATATCTGCTTGTTCTGTATCTTCTTGTCACATTTGGATAGAATTTCACTCAATTCACGTAATATGTAAAATAAACACCATGTTTGAAATTAATCCTATTAAAAATCGTCTTGCCGATATTAGCGCGCGCACCCACACCCTTCGGGGGTATCTTTGACTACGACGCGAAAAAAGAGCGTCTTGAAGAGGTCAATGCTGAGCTTGAGCAGCCTGATATTTGGAATGATCCTGAGCGCGCTCAAGCGTACGGCCGCGAGCGCTCTGCATTAGAAATTGTTGTGCAGACTATTGATAAGCTTGAAGAAGGCGGCACCTACGTTGCTGAGCTACTTGAGCTTGCGCTTGAAGAAGAAGATCTGCAAACCTTTAATGAAATTGAGCCAGAGCTTGCTGAGCTTGAAAAACAGCTAGCGATGCTCGAATTTCGCCGCATGTTTTCAGGGGCGCACGACGCTTCTGATTGTTATGTTGATTTGCAGGCCGGCTCTGGCGGCACAGAAGCGCAAGATTGGACTTCCATGCTACTGCGCATGTACCTGCGCTGGGCGGATGCTAAAGGTTTTAAGGCCGAGGTGATTGAAGTGTCACCCGGCGATGTCGCAGGGCTTAAATCTGCAACCATCCGCGTTGGCGGCGAATACGCTTATGGCTGGCTGCGCACTGAAACTGGCGTGCACCGCTTAGTGCGCAAATCGCCATTCGACTCAGGCGGCCGGCGTCACACCTCGTTTGCTTCAGCGTTTATTTACCCTGAAATTGACGACGACATTGATATTGAGATCAATCCTGCTGATTTGCGCATCGACGTCTACCGCGCCTCAGGCGCTGGCGGTCAACACGTTAACACTACGGAGTCGGCAGTGCGGATCACGCATATTCCAACGAATACCGTGGTGCAGTGCCAAAACGAGCGCAGTCAGCATAAAAACAAAGATCAAGCGATGAAGCAGCTGCGCGCGAAACTGTTTGAATTAGAGCTGCAAAAGCAAAATGCGCAAAAGCAAGCCAGCGAAGATGCGAAATCAGATATTGGCTGGGGCAGCCAAATTCGCTCTTATGTGCTTGATGATGCGAGGATCAAAGATCTGCGTACTGGCATTGAAACGCGCAACACGCAAGCGGTGCTAGATGGCGATCTTGATAAATTTATTGAAGCAAGCTTGAAATCGGGTTTGTAATTTTAAGGGTATTCCATGACTGATGTTTTACATGATGAAAACAAACTGATTGCTGAGCGACGCAGCAAGCTTGATCACATTCGCAGCCACTGCAAAGCCAATGGTCATCCGAATGATTTTCGCCGTACGCATACCACTGATGTGTTGCAGCAAAATTTCGCTGAAAAAAGCAAAGAAGAGCTTGAATCGCTTGCTTTGCCGGTCGCGATCGCTGGGCGCATTATGGCTAAACGTGGTCCATTTTTAGTTATTCAAGATGGGCTGGGCCGCATTCAAGCTTATGCGGACAAAGCGGTGCAAGAGGAGCTTAAAGAAAAGTACCACGGCCTTGATATTGGTGACATTATTGGCGTGCGTGGCGCGCTTTGTAAGTCGGGCAAGGGCGATCTTTATGTCAATATGGAGCAGTATCAGCTGCTGACCAAAGCGCTGCGCCCGCTGCCTGAAAAATTCCACGGTTTAAGCGATCAAGAAAGCCGCTATCGCAAGCGTTATGTCGATTTGATTGTGAACGAATCTTCGCGCCAAGTGTTTGCTGTGCGCTCAAAAATTGTGAATGCTATTCGTAACTTCTTGGTTGAGCAAGGCTTTATGGAAGTGGAAACGCCGATGCTGCATCCAATCCCAGGCGGCGCCTCTGCACGGCCTTTTATCACGCATCATAATGCGCTTGATCAAGACATGTACATGCGTATTGCGCCAGAGCTGTATCTTAAACGCTTAGTGGTGGGTGGATTTGAGCGCGTGTTTGAGATCAACCGTAACTTTCGTAATGAGGGGCTCTCGCCACGTCACAACCCTGAATTCACCATGATCG
>JBOFXO010000303.1:0-1269 GCA_051654185.1 Vibrionaceae bacterium
CTATCAATATCACTGATAAAGATCACAGCCTTACCGTCAGGCGTTGCCTGAATTTGCCCTTTGGTCAAAAGCTCAATGCCAGAATCAGCCTCAAGCTGCTCAAGCACTTTTACTTCTTCGTTATTTGACCATGGCACAAGCCACAAAGCATTCGCACCAGCAATACAACCTGTGATAAGCGCAAGATACAGCGCCGAGCGGTTTAAAAAGCGATTGCCAATCCCTGTCGCTTTCATCACCGTGATTTCACTTTGTGCATAAAGTCGCCCAAAGGTGATCAAAATGGCAATGTACAAACTTAGCGGTAACATCAACATTGCCATCGAAGGCATATACAAACTGACCAAAGTCAGCACTTTACTCGCAGGGATCCCGCCATCAGTCGCTGTAGCGAGCACACGAATAAATTTTTGGCTAAAAAAGACCAGCAGCAGCACAAACAGCACAGCTAACTGAGTTTTAATTGTTTCTCTGATTAAATAACGAATAATGATCACACAGTCGCACCTTTATAAAACTTGTTTTTTTTGTCAAATCACTTTAGTTTTTTGCTAAATAAGGTAATTTTCTACTTTTTGCACCTAATGCGCGCCTGCGAAAAAATGAGGCAGCGTGTTCTAATGAAGGATCCTATCTAAGCGCAAAGTCAGATGGATAGAAAATAGATTTAACTTATTTTGGAACATAGCAAGCTAATTAGCCGAAAGGACTTATTTTTCAGCATGTAAAGCGGCATTATCTAATATTTGACCGCTATTGTCTTTAAGGGGAAAAACCGATAATGGAATTTTGTGTAAAAAGCGGAAACCCAGAAAAACAGCGCAGCGCCTGTATCGTTGTAGGCGTATTTGAGCCGCGCCGCCTTTCTAGCGCAGCAGAGCAGCTTGACAAGATCAGCAACGGTTACATCAGCAATTTACTTCGCCGCGGCGACCTTGAAGGAAAAGCCGGTCAGGTTTTGCTGCTGCACCATGTCCCCCACATATTAGCCGAGCGCGTGCTACTCGTTGGCTGCGGTAAAGAGCGAGAGCTTGGCGAGCGACAATACAAAGAAATCATCAAAAAGACCATTACCACACTCAATGACACCGGCTCAATGGAAGCAAGCTGCTTTTTAAGCGAGCTGCATGTTAAAGGGCAAGATATTTACTGGAACATTCGTCAAGCCATTGAATGTACAGAAGAAGAGCTCTACACCTTTAACCATTTTAAATCGGTTAAACCTGAAATTCGCCGCCCTCTTCGCAAATTGACATTAAATGTGCCAAC
>JBOFXO010000304.1:0-1018 GCA_051654185.1 Vibrionaceae bacterium
TGGCAGCGCGCGTTGATCAAGGCGTTTAATGGCGAGCGTTTTTTTCGAAAAATGTTGTACGCGCAAGCCAGGCAGTCGTGTAAAAAGCAGATGGCAGAATTAAGTCAGCAAAATTTACACCAGCGCAAGCAGCTATCGGTACAATACCAGAGGCTAACGTGGGCTGATTGGCTAAAACAGCAGGCGCTAAGAGGCAACGCTTTGGCGCTAGGGTTGCTACGCTCGCGTGAGCAGGCGCAAGGGCTACGAGGTGATACGATCAAAGCGGTAAATAGGGGGCGAAAGTTAGAGCAATTCTTATTACCTATCGATAATATTACCAAACAAGGAACGGTTATTTTTCGCACAGAAGGCGGCTCAATTCGCGACGATGGCGACAAGTTGCAGGTTTCGCAGGCGGCCGATGATAAAGTGATCGCTGTAGCACTACGTTTAGCTTTATCGCGTTTTGGTAACGAAATCATCGTGGAGGGCTCTGAGCGATTTAAGGCGCAAGTGTTGCGCATGGCAGTCAACAGCAAAATGGCGCTTACTTTTGCTGACGCCGAGTTAGATATGCGCAGGCGAGAGTTGTTTTATGAAGCGCGCGCGGCTTCCTTAAAAAACGATGATTCACCAAAACACCGGCTGTGACTATTGCATACATTCGGCATTATGCCCCTGTATTCGTATTCGTACTCAAACAGCGCGTGGGATATCTCTTACATGTGTGTAGGGAAATGCAGTTAAATTTTGCATTTTTTGCCAGCTAAACAAAATTTTTTCCTTTAAAAAACAAATGGTTACTTTAATTGCTTACCCCGCAAGTTCGCATTGTTGGAGTAGGATCACAATATGTCCCATTGCTTTGTTTTTGCAATAATTTAATCTTTTTTGTTTATGAGAAGAGCTACCGGCTGTAGCAATCTGATGCATAAGGAAGTAAACAGACTACAAATTTATCAGGATGATAAAGTGCTAAAGACGGATCTTTAGCTGGTCAGGACGATCGTAGGACGCCTCCAAGGCAGGAGGGAAT
>JBOFXO010000305.1:0-1088 GCA_051654185.1 Vibrionaceae bacterium
GCAGCTATGGTACCTGAGCGTATTGCGCCAATTTTGACGTGGGCGCAAAAACTAACGCAAGGCTTTGCTACCCGCACTACCGCACAAGTCTTAGCTTCTCGCTTTCGCTCTCAAGAGCTTAGGGCGCTGCTTGCCTCACAATGGGGCGATTACGGTTTGCCACCGTCAAAAAGTGCATTTGCCATTCACGCGCAGATCGTGAACCATTATCTTAATGGCGCTTGGTATCCTCAAGGCGGCGCTTCGCAAATTGCTAGAACCTTTGAAAAGGGTATTGAGCAAGCGGGAGGCGCACTTTTAATTGCGCAAGAAGTGCTTGAGATCCTTACCCGCGACGGCAAAGTGGTTGGGGTGCGCGTGTTAGATAAGCGCGGGGCAAAGCCTGTTGCGCGCAGCTACTTTGCACCTTTAGTGATCTCGGGCGCAGGCGCTGCGCTCACTTTTGAAAAACTGTTGTCAGCCGAAGGTGAGGTGGGCGTGCGGACTGCAGTCGTGCGCGAAAGGCTGCAAGCGCTACGCAGCGAACAAGCCTTTTCGGCTGTGACTCTTTATTTGCGCTTGCGATCCGACCCTTCTTGTATTGGCGTGCAAGGGGAAAACCACTGGATCAACACCGGTTTTGATCACGATGACACCGAAAATTTAACGCGCGATCTTTTACAAGGCACGCCACGACAAATTTATGTCTCGTTTCCTTCTAAAAAAGCAAAAGACGAGCGTTTTCACACCGCTGAGATCATCGCATTTGTTGATAGCAGCGCTTTTGTTAAGTGGAAGCAAAGCGCTAAAGGTGAGCGGGGGGCAGATTATGTGGCGCTGAAAAAGCAGATCGCCGATGGCATGTTAAAGCTTGCCGATCAGCATATTGTGGGGCTTGCCGAGCTTGTGACATACAGCGAGTTGTCAACGCCTTTAACCATTGAGCATTACTCTTCGCACCCTGATGGGCATTTTTATGGTTTGCCGGCAACGCCTGCGCGCTATCGCATGGCGCCATTTGGCCCGCGCACGCCCATTGAAGGACTCTTTTTGGCCGGCCAAGATGCGGGCTGCTTAGGGATTTTTGGTGCAATGATGGGCGGAATGGC
>JBOFXO010000306.1:0-2823 GCA_051654185.1 Vibrionaceae bacterium
TTGGTCAGTGCGGGATGCGTTAAAATCCCGCCAAGCGTTGCGCCAAGATATGGATTGCCACCAAATTCACGTGCAGCAGTAAAACCTATTAAGACGGGCAAAATAATGAAGGCTGCAGAGCTACACATGTCAAGAATGATGTAGATAGCGTTCTGCGGATCGACCCAGCCGTAAGTTTTGACCATGCCAAGCAGGCCCATCAGTAGGCCTGAGGCTACAATCGCTGGAATGATCGGTACGAAAATATTGGATAACAAGCGCGCCACTCGTTGAAAAATATTGAGCTTACGCGCGGCTATGTCTGCCGCTTCTGATTTATCCGACGCACTTATTCCTGCCGCCTTAATAAAGGCTGCGTGAACTTTGTTTACTGTGCCTGTGCCAAAAATAATTTGAACTTGGCCAGCATTAAAAAAGCAGCCTTTAACACCTTCTACGTCATTTAATGCATTTTGGTCTGCAAGCGTATCGTCGACCAAAACCAAACGTAAGCGCGTCGCACAATGCGCGGCACTAGCGATATTTTCTTTTCCCCCCAGTAGCGGTAATAACGTCTGGGCAATTTTTTCAAAATCCATTGTCCTCTCCAACCTCGTTGTCATTTTTTGCACAACGCAAAAAATTCATTGTGTTACAAACTGCAGCGTCAGTTTGCCAATAGCTTTTCTTGTAAATCTTTAAAATAAGGTAGCGCCGTCATTGCGCCTTTTGCCAGCGTAGCTAGCGCACCGCACGTTTGGGCTGTCGCAATAATAGGCAAAAGCTCGTCGTCGCTTTGTACCGTACCGTGACTTGATAAGCCAAATAGCAAACCGGCAACAAAAGCATCACCAGCGCCTGTTGTGTCGATGCTGGCCACAGGTTTTACTGGGTAATGTGTTGTTTTATTGTCTTTATGAAGCAAAACGCCATGTTTGCCTTGGGTGACGAGTAAAAGATCAAAAGTGTAGCGTTTAGCAATGCTTTCAATGCCTTGCATGGGATCTGTTTCACCACTAATAAAAATGAGCTCTTCTTCAGATAGCTTCACAACGTCAGACAGCTGTAATGCCTGATGCAAACAGTGCTGTAGCTCAGCGTCATCACGCCACAGATCTGCGCGAATATTAGGGTCAAAACTGACCTTTCCGCCGGCTTGGCGAATTTTCTGCATTGCCAAAAATGTCGTGCTACGACTTGGCTCAGCGCTTAACGCAATTGAGCAAACGTGCAACCATTCGCCAGGTGAGAAATTTGGCAGATCAGACGGTTGTAAAAATAGATCAGCGCTTGGCCTCACCATAAATGTAAATGAGCGTTCGCCTTCGTCGTTGAGATCGACAACTACCGTTGAGGTGCGATGCTCTGGATCTAAAAACAGATGCGCTGTGTTAACGTGTTCTTTTTCTAACGTTTGTTGCATAAATCGCCCAAAGGGATCGCAGCCAACTCGTCCGATAAAAGCACTTTGACCACCAAGGCGCGCCACGCCAACAGCGACATTCGCAGGGGCGCCGCCGGGGCATTGCAATAATCGTCCGCCATCTTCAGGCAACAAATCGACAACAGCATCGCCAAGTACCCATATTTTTTTTGCTTCCATTTTTACTCCATTATCCTAACTTTATCAACCTAAACCGGTTTAGCAATCAAAGCTAAAGACCTTGTACAACCCGCCGCTGCTGATCAGCGTGCTTTAAGTCTTAGTCCTTTCCAGCGAATTTATTACAAATTGAAAGAAAAGAGAATATCATAAGTTACGTTGCATTTTAATCTGATGCATTCAAATGAAAAATAAAAGAGCGCCACACATAATCGCTCTTTTCTCCCATTGTATTGCACAAAAACCGCATACCGATAATTTTTTGCTTACAAACGTACCTATTATCGCTCGCCATTGCTAACAAATTGAACAGTTGCCAAATAATCCCCCCCCAAACTTTGAGCTGAAAAACGCCATCTCATGCGCTCGCAGATCCGTTCAATAATGATCAAACCGCAACCATAACCGGGGGGCTCAGGGCTTTGGTGGCTAAGCGGATTTTTGATGGTTAATTGGTTATTTGTCAATGCAATTTCAATTTGACCACAGCTGTAGTTAAAGGCATTTTTAATTAAATTACCCATCACTATATCGACAAAGCTCACTGGAGCCCAAATAGAGCTGTTGTTATCAATGCTGAGCAAGTAGTCAATTTCGTGTTTAGCAAAATGTTGCGCCATTTCACTTAAAAGCAGCTCAAGCCTTGCCGCTAAATCAACTTGACCATAGTGTTGTGATTCAATGTGCTCCTTTCCTAGTAACAAAAAAGTTTCGGTGAGCGTTTTCATCTGCTGGCCCGCGAGGTCAATACGAGCAATCGCTTTATTGATGATCTGCTGCTGAGCTTCATTTGCGGTATTGGGTATTTTTTTTAGTAATTCTATTGAACCTTGGATCACCATAATAGGTGTACGCAGCTCGTGGGAGGCAAAGCGGCTAAATTCTTGCTCCCGTGTAAAATAAGCCGCAATTTTGATTTTATTTTCCAGCAAAGTTTGTTCGATATGGCGGGTTTCACGGTAGGGAGTGCTTGGTATAAAGTTGGGCTCTTCTGGCGTTAATGCATTGATTTTTCTTTCAATATCAAAAAATGGGGCTGAGAGTAACCGTACAAAATACAAGCCATAGCTCATGATAAACAGCAAAAAGCCCACGCCGAGCAATAAGATCAACACATGCAAATTGTCTTCATAATCATCGAGAAAGTCATCCGCATCATCCTTATAGACCACGTACAATAAACCTTCCCCTGATGGATGCGGTGAAATTAAAAAGTGTTTGTCTTCGCTGCCTAATTGGTG
>JBOFXO010000307.1:0-2512 GCA_051654185.1 Vibrionaceae bacterium
GGTGCATTAAGAGCGCAACTGTTTTTTGAGCGTTAATTTCCTCATGACAAATAAGCCCAGTTGCCATTTTCAGTGCTGGCTAAATTAAGAAAGCTATTTGCAAGCAAAGTGGTAAAGCTATTTGAGCTATTGGTGCGGCTCTTTGGTTAAATTTTTCTAACCTAAATGTTGCCATAGGGCCAATGTGGTAATCATCAGTTTAAGGTTAGCCAAATCAGGCAAATCAGACAAATCAGCAAATTTGTCTATGAGATGCGTACGTTGTGCACGAATTAGAGCTGTGATTTCAGAGTAATAGGGTGTTGATAAGCCCTAACCAAGCCATGAGGTTTTTCATAGAGAACAAATTTTTATCCCGAATTCAGGTTATTTAGGCAGCTTAGTAAAAAAACAGCAAGACATCGCCCTTAATCTGATTAAAATCACTGACAACCAATCGCCGCTCAGCGCTTTGCAGGACAACATGAGCACAAATAACAAAACAATTCAGTCGCTAGAGCGCGGGTTTGCGCTTTTAGAAACGCTCTCTTTTGCAGAAAGTCCGCTGTCGCTGCAAGCCATCGCACAAGCTATTGATCTTCCTAAAACTACGGCGCATGGACTGCTCGCGACATTGGTGAAACTCGGATACGTCGAGCGTGCAGGGCGCGCTTATCAGCTTGGCTTGCGGCTTAGAGAGCTTTCCAAGCCGCTCGAGCAGCGCGACGAGGCGATCCGCCGCCACTTCTCGCCGCTGCTGAAAAAAATGGCCCAGCTTTCCAATAACACCGCCTATCTTGCGGTCCAAAGCGGCGCGAACGAGTACCTCTACATTGACGCGATTGAGAAAGCAAATCCGCTCACTATCCGTAGCCCTCGGGGGCGGCGCGAAAGTCTGATTGACTCAGCGATTGGTAAAATATTCGTCTCTTTTGAGCCGCAGCTGCAAAGGACGCTGCGTTTACAAGATGCGCTAACGCCCGCGCTTGAGGCGGAAATCGAGCAGATCAGTGCGCAAGGATTTGCCCTAGATCTTGAAAATGCGCAGCTTGGGCTGCACTGTTTGGCTATTCCTTTGTACATTAATGGCGCACTGGTTGCGGCAGCTGGGATCTGCGGCGCGGCAGATGAATTAACGGTGGACAAGTTGACCCATTTCGCGCATATTTTTCGCAAATAATTCGACATAGTAGGATCTTATCCACTTTTCTCGCTATTTTCCTGACGCACAAACGTCGCCTCGCTACACTGCCCGCCTCTTTTATTAACATTGAAAAAATCATGATCTCTTTAAACGAAGCACAACGCCTTTCCGCCATCGCTATCGAGCAGGCGCTGCAACAAAATTTTACCATTTGCGTCAGCGTCGTAGATCAGGCTGGCCTGCTGGTCCATTTCGAGCGCATGGACAGCGCCCTGCTTGGCGCTATCGACGTTGCCATCAAAAAAGCGCGTACAGCAGCCCTCTTTCAAACCAACAGCGCAGAGCTTGGCGCGGCGGCGCAGCCAGGCGGCGCGATTTACACTCTTGAAGCGACCAACGGCGGCCTCATTTCTTTTGGCGGCGGCGTCGTGCTTCGCAATGAGCAAGGCCAAGTGATAGGCGCAATCGGCGTTGCTGGCGCGACTGTCGAAGCCGACGAATCCATCGCCCAATTTGCCGCGCAGCAATAAGGGGAACGTGATGAAAACGGTGGTGATCACGGGCGCGGCCTCCGGAATGGGACTGGCGGCAAGCAAACTTTTTCTTAACAACGGTTGGCGCGTTTTGATGGTAGACGCTAATGCGCAGCAAGGAGAGCAGCAGCTACAAAAACTGCAAAAACTATCGAACGACGTTTACTTCCGCCGCTGCGATATCACGCAAGCGGCGCAGGTAGCGCAAGTTGCCCAATTTTCGTTTGCCAATTTTGGCCGTGTAGACAGCGTGATCAACAATGCTGGTATTTGGCGCGGCGGCGAGCTGCATCAAACGCAGGAGGCTGATTGGGACCTGCTTTTTGATGTCGATGTGAAATCGATTTTTTTGATGAGCAAATATTTTGTCCCGCACATGATCGAGCAAGGCGGTGGCACGATTGTTAACACAGCATCGGTGTCGGGCTTACATGGCGACCACCAGATGGCAGCCTATAACGCGGCCAAAGGTGCGGTGGTCAATTTGGTGCGCGCGATGGCGCTTGATTATGGAAAATACAATATCCGAGTGAATAACGTCTGCCCTGCCGCTTGCGCAACGCCGATGTTTCTTGCTAATTCTCCTGAGGTTGTTGCGAAATTTAAGCAGGCAAACCCGCTTGGCAGGATCTGCACGCCCGAAGAGGTCGCGGCAGCGATCTACTTTTTGGCCTCCGATGCTTCAAGTTCGTGCAACGGCGTCAATTTGCCTATTTCCGGCGGGCTTGAGCTGCATACAGGCCAACCGATCCAATAATACTCTTCTATCGTAAAGTAAAAAAAGCGAGGATCTGCGCCTCGCTTTCACCCCTTTTTCTATATGAAATTTACTCCGCGCGTGAAAACCGTATTTCAA
>JBOFXO010000308.1:0-1327 GCA_051654185.1 Vibrionaceae bacterium
AAAAAACTGCCAATCGGTTTATCTAAACGAGCTAACTGCCAAAAAGGCCTTAATTGCGCGACATTCATGAAATTTCTCTCAATTTATAGCCACAAAATCAGGCCATTATCGTTGTTTTTTTAAATTTTAAATACGGGTATGCGCCCATTTGGCCTGTACAAATTGCTCAATTACAAAAATAAATACTCATTATTAAAAAAGTCTGAAATTTGCACCGCAATGCGATTTGCTCGGCAATCGTTATAGCAGCTACTTTCATTGATATGCGTTTTAATTAGCTATGCAAAATTAAGAGGTTATCATGCTAATTCGCCCCTTACTTCTAGTCGTCACTCTTTATCTTGGCTTGCTTGCGTTCGCCATTACCATGCCAGCGCAATCAACAGAAGAGCCTCACGAGCCACCAAAGCCAGCAGCCGCGCTCTATTTTACGCTAGAGCCAGCAATCACGACTAACTATCAAACAAAAGGCAAAAAGCTTGGCTTTATTAATGTGAGAATCGATCTAGTTGCAGAAACAGAGTCTCAGATAAAAAGTATTGAATACCATCAAGCGCTTATTCGTGACATTATCATTGAAACACTCAGCCAGCAAAATGCCGCACGGATCCGCTCTATTTCTGGGCGAGATGAAATTCGCAAATTGTGCCTAGAGCGGGTGCAAAAGGCCCTTTTTATTGAAACCAATCAAATCACTTTAGTTGATCTGCTTTTCACTCACTATCTCTACCAATGACGCTTAATGAATTGGCAAACACTATTTTTTCAGATCACGCCTGCCCATTTGCAGGCAATCTAAAAAGCCTAATCCAAGCCCTGCTAACAGCCCCGCAACGTGCGCGCCATTAGCAATGTTGACGGTTAAAGGCTGGGCAAATCCAATAAATAACCAAAACAGCATAAAGAGGGCCGTCGCTTGACTTATCGCAAGCCCTCGCAGCGGCTGCATTTTCCCACAAATCCAGCTGTAGCCAAGCAAAGCATAAACAACGCCCGATAAACCGCCAAAGGCAAAGTCTGTCAGCATAAACTGCGCGAAACCTGAAAATAGCGCCGATACCACTAAGATCTGCACCAATTTCAGCCGGCCCAGCAAATATTCAACATTTCCCGCAAGCTGCCACCACCAAACCAGATTTAACACCAGATGCAACAGTGAAAAATGCAAAAATGCGTGCGATACAAGCCGCCACAGCTGCCACTGCTGATGAGCGCCATCAGGAAAATGAAGCGCGGCAAACAGCACATTATCAAAACCTATCCACCATAAAAAATAGAGGGCAACGCAGGCCACGATAACCAGCGGCGTAACAACGCCACTTTCTTT
>JBOFXO010000309.1:0-1182 GCA_051654185.1 Vibrionaceae bacterium
ATCTGATGCTGCCGTAAATGATGTTTGACAGTGTTTCGTGAAACGCCTAATTGGCTGGCTATTTTGCGAATGCTTAGCCCTTGAGCAAAGCGAACATGAATATCCACAAATATCTCCTTGGTTAACATAAATCACCACCCAAAATAGAGGGATGATACCAAGCGGATCACTTTTAGATGATCGTTAGTGGATCAGTTTTGCATGATCGGTGACATTTAGAGGGGAATGGGGGCGAGCAGGATGATTTGGGTAATCAGCAAAGCCTGCAAGATTTGCAAGAAGAACAAGCTGAACCAGAGAAACAGGCCGAGCAAGAAAAGCAAAGGCAGCAAGACCCGTAACTTTAACTTAGGATTATTGCATGCAGGCGTTATCACTAAAAACATTCATAAATCATGCAGTTGCTTTGGTGTTCATAAGTGAAGAAAACCGCTTAGCAAGCTCGGTACAACCACCACGATTTGAGCCATTCGCTTATGCAAGCTGCTGCATTGCTTAAGTAGGGTTTGTTTGAATGTTTCCCAATCAGCCGCCAGGCACAATTGCAGCGACAGATACGAGCCAAAGTATAACTCAAGCAACAGCTGCGCAAGGGAGTGCTGCCAGTGCGCCCACAACAATCGCTCAAGCGACTGTTTCTGTGGCTAACACAGCAAACCTGCCACAAACTGTCAGGACAAGGCCGACAGTTGAACGGCAATCAAACACAGAAACAACAAGATTTCACCCTTATGCTGATGGCGTGGCTAGAGAGCAAGCGCTTGTAGGTTTACAGAGCAGCGATGCCGTGCAGGCTTGCTTGGCAGGAGGCGCTATTATTACGCAGCAAACCGGCGGCGGCGAGCTGAATGCACCGAGTGGATCCTCACGAGCTTCCGTTTTAATTGTGCAGAAAGGGCGAGATTTTTATACGCAAGGGCTGCTACGCGCGTTTTTTGATGCTTTGTTTGAAAGTGTTGGTCTTGTGTGGGATTGTACATATACAAGGGCAACCGGTAACGCTACAGCGCGCTTTGGTGATGTGGGAAAAGGGGCCATATCGGCTTCTTCGCTTTCTTTTTCCAATCAAGCAATAGATAAGTGCCAATGCCCCTCATTAAAGGAGCTGCTGCTAAGAATCAATGAGGAAAGCAGTGATCTTTCTTGGCGAACATTTTTGCTTATAAAAGCGTTGCGATCCTT
>JBOFXO010000310.1:0-3985 GCA_051654185.1 Vibrionaceae bacterium
GCCTCAAGTTGCGCTATCTCTTTGAAAAGTGCTTGTGGGGAAACGACAACGCCGTTACCGATGATGCATTTCACGTGTGCACGCAAAATACCAGAAGGAATAAGGTGTAAAACTGTTTTTTCGCCATCGATCACCAGCGTATGGCCGGCATTGTGTCCACCTTGATAGCGCACCACGTAGCTGGCTTGCTCAGTTAACAGATCGACGATTTTTCCTTTACCCTCGTCACCCCATTGGGTGCCAAGTACGACAACATTATTATTCATCAGCATTGATCAGAAGCTAATTAAAGCAAGATATTACCACCCTATACGCCGCGGTAAAGTCATTTTTTAATAAGAACTATTTTTCAAGCTAATAAATCACGTTATAAGGATAAAAATGAAAAGAAGAAGAGAAGCAAAATAAGCCAGACGCGGCTTACTCTGCCAAAATTAAAGTCATTCGAAAGTTTTTTGTCGAGCTAACAAAGCCTTAGCGGCCTCACCTACTTGCTTTTGGCAAAACAGCACTTGGTGAATTTGTTCAACAATCGGCATCTCAACTTGCATACGCTGCGCCAGAAGGTACACCTCTTTGGTGTTACGATAACCTTCAACCACTTGCCCAATGCTTTCAATGGCCTCTTGCAGCGATTTCCCCTGCCCAAGCGCTAAACCAAAGCGGCGATTTCGCGACTGATTATCGGTGCACGTCAGCACCAAATCACCAAGTCCTGCCATCCCCATAAAGGTTTCTTTATCAGCGCCAAGCGCGGCGCCAAGGCGCGTCATCTCAGCAAGGCCACGAGTGATAAGCGCAGTTCGGGCATTAGCGCCAAACCCCATACCATCAGACAAACCCGCGCCAATCGCTATCACGTTTTTCACCGCGCCACCCAGCTGCAAACCGATAAAATCGCTATTAGCATAAACTCGCAGCGACCGACTACAGTGAATGGTATTTTGCAGATCGCTTAAAAACTGTGGATCCGTCGCCGCCACCGAAATCGCTGTTGGCATGCCAACCGCCATCTCTTTAGCAAAAGTGGGACCAGAAAGTACTGCTAGCGCAATATTATGCCCGAGCCTTTCACGCGCGACTTCGTACAAAAGTCTGCCGGTGTCAGCTTCAAGGCCTTTGGTTGCCCAGCACAATCGCGAGTCCGGTTTTAACCAAGGCTGCATCTGCGTTAACACGTCCCCAAAAACAGAGCTTGGCACAACCAGCAAAAAATCGCGGCTCGCAGCGATAGCTTCTTGCAAATTAGCCGTAACCTGCAACGAATCAGGAAAAACGATGCCAGGCAAAAATGCGTCATTAACGCGGCTTTGCTGCAGCCGCGCCATGTGCTCAGGATCATGTCCCCAAAGCAGAATATTTGCCCCATTACGCGCAAGCGAAATGGCTAACGCCGTACCGTAAGAGCCCGCGCCTAACACAGTCATTGCAACAGCTGTTTTCATGCTTGTCATCGCGTGCCTTTATGTTATGCGTTGGCTGCTGCGTCAGCATGACTTTTATTTTGCTGCTGCAGATAATTCATGAACAGCGCATCAAAGTTAACAGGCGCAAGGTTAAGCTGTGGGAAAGTACCTTTTACAACAAGGCTTGAAATAGTTTCACGCGCATAAGGGAACAAAATATTGGGGCAGAACGCGCCAAGGCAATGAGCAAGCTGAGCGGGCTCCATACCCGTTGCTGTGAAAATACCACCTTGCTGAACTTCGCACAAAAATGCATTTTCTTCGCCGTTTTTTACCGCAACGGTCAAACGCAGCACCACTTCAAAAACGCCATTTTCTGCATCTAGCTCACGGCTTTGCGTATCTAGATCCAAATTCACCTCTGGCTGCCACTCTTTTTGGAACACTTGTGGAGAATTTGGCGCTTCAAATGAAACATCCTTTAAAAAGATGCGTTGAATAGCAAAGTTTTGTTGCACAACGCTGTTGTTTTCAGCTTCAGTCATTATTTCTAGCCTCTTATTTTTTATTTAAAATAAACAATTCTTGTTTAACACAAGCTATTTTTTACTGCCCGCAATCAAGGGTAATTTGGCCTCATTCCAAGAGGTTAAGCCGTTTTCTAAAACAAAAACTTGCTCAAATCCCGCTTTGGTCAAAATACCCGCAGCTTCTGTCGATGTTTGACCTGTTTTGCACACTAAAATCACAGGATGGGATTTATGTGCTTCAAATTCAGCCAATTTGCCACTTTTAAGATCAGTCGCACTGACTCGCATCGCACCCGCGATGTGACCTTTGCGAAATTCATCTTTGCTGCGCAGATCAAATAACACGCCATTTTGCTGATTCATAAGCAAAGTCGCTTGCTGTGGCGAGGCTAAACGGTAGCGCACTAACAACTGTTTCACTACTGAGATTGCCAGCATGACAGCTAAACCAACCCATGCGAAGACCCAGATAATATTTTTTTGAAGAAACGGAACCCACTCTTGCATAACAACTCATACTCTGCGTTTAAAAAAACGCTCCAGAGTATATACCCAAACGGGTGTAAGCGGCAGTCTCGCACCGCACAACCCTTAATAAATATTGAGTTGCCTCCAAGCTTGCAAATAAGACGCGCGCTAAATTTTATTTAGGCTGCGGCCAAACTACGACCGGAAATTTTGCTTAAATATCCATTTTGCAAAATTTCACATAAGATATTTTCCTTGACAACATAATTTTTATCTACTGTATCGCTACGGATATGCTGTAAAATCGTTGCAACTTTCACTGTTAGTAAAAAAATTCAAGAGGACTGACTATGTCTACTAAAAAGCCAATGGCGCTCGTGATCTTAGATGGATGGGGTTATCGCGAAGAAACGAGCTTTAATGCGATTGCGAATGCTAAAACGCCTGTTATGGATGCACTCATGCAAGCCAATAGCACCCTGATTTCAGGCTCAGGCATGGACGTTGGTCTACCTGACGGCCAAATGGGTAACTCTGAAGTTGGCCACGTCAACATTGGCGCAGGTCGCACTGTTTATCAAGAGCTTACACGCGTCACAAAAGATATCCGCGATGGTGACTTTTTCAAAAATGCCGTGTTAGTGAATGCGTTAAACAAAGCTAAGCAAGCCGGTAAAGCTGTGCACATTATGGGGCTTTTGTCGCCAGGCGGCGTGCACAGCCACGAAGATCACATTGCTGCGATGGTAGAAATGGCCGCGCAACAAGGCTGCACTCAAACTTACTTGCACTGCTTTTTAGACGGACGCGACACCCCGCCCCGCAGCGCAAAAGCGTCACTAGAGCGTTTCGATGCGCTATTTGCCAAACTGGGCAACGGCCGTATTGCATCCCTTGTAGGCCGCTACTTTGCCATGGATCGTGATAACAACTGGGATCGCGTCAGCCAAGCTTATGAGCTTTTAACTGAAGCTAAAGGCGCATTTACATTCGACAGCGCCCCGCAAGCACTAAAAGCTGCTTACGAGCGTCACGAAAATGACGAGTTTGTTAAGCCTTCTGTGATTGCGAAAAAAGATGCTCCGCAAGCAGCTATCAATGACGGCGACGTGTTGATATTCATGAACTTTCGTGCTGACCGCGCTCGCCAAATCACTCGCGCATTTTTACCAGAGTTTAACGGATTTAAGCGCAACAAAGTGGCAAAACTTGCCGACCTTGTCTCTTTAACTGAGTATGCAGCTGATATTAAAACCTCTTGCGCCTACCCTTCTGAAAACCTCACCAACACATTTGGCGAGTGGGTTTCAAAACTTGGCAAAACACAGCTACGCATTTCTGAAACTGAAAAATACGCCCACGTTACCTTCTTTTTCAACGGCGGCGCAGAAGAGCCTTTTGCGGGCGAAGATCGCATCTTGATTGCTTCACCTAAGGTTGCTACCTACGATCTACAGCCACAGATGAGCAGCGAAGAGCTCACCGATAAACTGGTCGCCGCGATCAAAAGTGGTAAATACGATTACATTATCTGCAACTATCCTAATGGCGATATGGTTGGCCACACTGGCGTGTTTGAAG
>JBOFXO010000311.1:0-3360 GCA_051654185.1 Vibrionaceae bacterium
TAACAAAATTAGAAATTCTTCTTAATGATGGCTTATGTTATTAAAAACGACCGGCACCATCACTTCCACCAGTTGGAGGAGTTCCAGGCTCTGTAGCAGCGCCATCAACAGGACAAGTCACAGCCGTGCTTGCTGCTGCGCTCACAGTCGCCTCTGTGTAAGTAAAGAAACAAGTAGCAGTTGCCGTTGGCTCTTCACCGTCTGCAAACGTAGAGCTCGATTGTGATGTTCCAGGCTCTACCGCTAATGAAGCTAAGCTATAACTAATTGACTTAGCACCTGCCGCCGCACCACCAGAAAGAGCAGTAGGAGCTTCCGCTGACACTGGCACAAAGTCAGTACCAAAACCAATTACAGCAGCTCCAATACCTGCAGATGTAGCCGTTGGGTAGCCGTAAGCGATTTCAACATCACCGCTTGCAGTAGTTACAGTAGACTTTTCTAGCAAATCCTTACCTTGAATTGCCGCTTTACCGTACACGATTTGAGCCGCACTTGCTGCCGCGCCCGCACCCGCTTTCACAACAGCAATACGCGCATCATTTTGAATATTAATGAATTTTGGCGCGACTGTGACGGCAAGAATACCAAGCACCACGATCAATATGATCATTTCAATAAGGGTAAACCCAACTTGACGTTGTTTCATTTTTTATTCCTACTACATGGTCTAATAGCCAACGCTGACATCCTGTTTGGCTTTAATCCCTAAAAATAAAAAATTATTTATCAAAATGTTACAAACAAATTGCTAAATACATGATGATCTTCAAAGAGCTCCTCTCACCTTTTGCACTTTGTTTGCAAATCCTTGCTCTGATCCGTTTTTACCCCCAAGCCCGCAAAGCTTGCAACACAATGCGCTGCAACTGCCGAACTTATCTTTGCATTTTTTAGCAAAAAAGCCTGCTCTAGCTGCAGCCTAGCGGTGCTGCTAACAATACAAAGCTTGCTTTAGCAAGCTGACGATCACCACAGCCCCAATTGTCCAGATTTTTCCACCAATTGAAAGCAACTTTTGTCTATTTTTACCCTTTTTTTGAAAAAAAATCGCACATAGGCACAGGGTTGAATAAAATCCAACCCATTGATAATAAAAAACATTTATTCTTTGTATGCAAATTTGCTTACAGCTGACCGCGAACAACTTCCGCAAGATCCCAAATCGGTAAAAATACCCCAAGAGCCAAGCCTAACAATAAAACACTTAGCATGATCAATAAGATAGGCTCAACCCGAGCCGTCAGCGATTTAAAATCGTACTCGACCTCCTGTCCGTAAAAATGTGCAACATCCTCGAGCAGCAGATCAAGCTCGCCACTTTGCTCTCCCACTTGGATCATCTGCTGCACCAGTGGCAAAAATAGCTTCTCCTGCACGCTGCTTTCGCTAAGCGACGCGCCATTTTCAATACGCACCTTCACGCGCGCCATTTTGGCTTGTAAGTGCCTATTGCCTAATGCATTTGCCGCTAAATCTAAAGCCTGAATAAAGGGAATACCGGCGCTTAACATCATCGCGAGCACCTGCGCAAAGCGCCCCATCAATACGCGCTGCTGCAAGCCGCCAAACACGGGCAAGCGTAAGCGCAGCTTATCTAAACGCAGGCGCCCACTTGCCGTCCTGCACCAATAAATCGTGCCTGCGATAAGTGCGGTGGTAAGCAGGCCAACCAGCAGACCATTGGCTGCTATCGCATCACCCACTTGAAGTAAAAAGTTGGTTAACGGCGGCAGCTGCGCGTTATTACGCTTGTACATGTTGACTAAAACCGGCAGCACCTGCCCATAAAGCAGCCACAAAGCCACTATCATGGCTAACAGCACAAAAAAGGGATAACGAACCGCGCTGCGCACTTGCCGCGACGCTTGGATCTCTTGCAAAAAATGGCGGCTTAACGTGAGCATGACGGTATCTAAGCGGCCGGAGCTCTCACCCACTTGCACCATCGCAACCATCAGCTCGCCAAACACTTTTTGCTGCTGCGCCATCGCCGCCGACAGCGAATGCCCCGCAATCAGCTCACTTTCCACCTTTTGCAGTGCCATCTTAAGCTTTGGGTTGCTACAGCTTTGCCAAAGCGTATGGATCGCCTGCAAAATTGGCACGCCGGCCCTAAACATCCCGCCTAGCTGGCGGCAAAACATCGCCATGTCTCCCGGTGAAACCTTAGCAAACAGCAACATCGAAGGCGCGCGCGTTTTATGCTCAGTCAGCGACAACGGCTGTAAATGCTGCTGCGCAAGCAAACGCAGCGCCGCGTCCTCATTGGCAGCTTGCAGCTCACCCGTTATGCGCCGGCCGTCAACATGCCGCGCTAAATACTTAAAAGTTAACATAAAACACCCTAGGAATGGGCAACGCTTTGCGCTAAATATTGCAGCTCAGCCAGCGTTGTGCTGCCAGCTACTGCCATTTTTAACGCATTATCCAGCATTGTTTGCCCCTGCATCTGCCGCTGAGCCTCTTGAACAAAAGCAGATTTATCATTAACGCGCAGCGCAGCCGCAAGCTCAGCATTAAGCTCTAGCATCTCAAAAAGGCCTATTCGGCCCAAATATCCGGTAAAACTGCATTGCAAACAGCCTGTTGCCTGCACAAAATTGGCCGAGCGCAGTTCAGGTGCAATTTTGGCAAGCCATGCCTGCTCAATCGCCGAAAGCGCATGATTTTGCGCGCAATGCGGGCAAATGCGCCGCACTAAACGCTGTGCGATGATCGAGCGCACGGTTGCGGCAATCAAAAACCCCGGCGCGCCCAAATCAAGCAGGCGCAAGATGGAGTCAATCGCATTATTGGTGTGCAGCGTCGAAAGCAGCAAATGGCCGGTTAACGCCGCGCGCATTCCCATCTCTACGCTCTCTTCATCGCGCATCTCACCGAGTAAAATGATATCGGGATCTTGGCGCAAAAATGAGCGCAGCGCGGCCGCAAATGTCAGACCAATTTTGGGCTGGATTTGCAATTGATTTATTCGCGCCAGTTGATATTCCACCGGATCTTCAGCAGTTAAAATCTTTTTACCCGGCACATTAAGCTCGTTGAGCGCCGCATATAGCGTTGTTGTTTTGCCTGAGCCTGTCGGCCCTGTTACTAGCACCATTCCGTGCGGGCTTTGCAGCTGCATGCGCAGGCGCGCAAGCAGCGTGCTGTCAATGCCAAGCTCATCAAGCGACAATAGCCCCGTTTTTTGGTTAAGCAGTCGCATTACCAGCGCTTCGCCATGCACAACGGGCAAGGTTGAAACACGCACGTCTAAAGTTGTGCCCTGCACGTCCACGCTAAAACGCCCATCTTGCGGCAGACGCTTTTCCATAATGTCGAGCTTGCTCATTATTTTTATACGCAAAATCAAAGCAT
>JBOFXO010000312.1:0-2693 GCA_051654185.1 Vibrionaceae bacterium
AGCAAAAAGATGCACGATGCGCTGCGCAAGGCGCAGGTAAAATTGCTGCGCGGAGATAGATTTTGCGCCATCGCTCATTTCATCATCTTGGGCATCATACAAAAAAACCAGATCAAGATCGGAGGCGTAACCTAGCTCAATACCACCAAGTTTACCAAACGCCAGCACCATAAAACCGCGCCGTCCGCTATTAGCCAAATGGGTCGGCTCGCCATATTTAGCGCGCATCTGCAGCCATGTTTGCTCCACTACAGCGGCAACAATCGCCTGCGCTAAATAAGTGAGATGATCGCTTACGCGCATCACCGGCAGCTGCCCTGCTACATCGGCGGCCGCAATGCGCAGCAGCTGCAGCTGCTTAAATTCGCGGATCTGCTCCATCAAAAGCTCTTGATCATCTTGCGCAATCCTTGCCAAAAACTCTTGCAGCGCGCTGCCATATTGGGTGAACGGCGTCGGCTGATAGAGCTTTTGCGACAATAACAGCTCATCAAGCAGCATCGGATGCGCTGCTAATTGATTAGCAATCATAGCGCTTTTACCGCAAAGCGTAATAAGCGGCTCAAGCACCATCGGATAACGGGTTAAAAGCTCAAGATAGGTGGTACGACTTGCTACCGCGAGCACAATATTAAGCACGCGCTCAAGCACGATGTGCGCATTATGTGGCGATGCTTCTTCTTTTGTTTGCAAAATGCGCTGCAAAAGCGCCGGCAAAAGCTGATTGAGGATCTCTTGACCGCGTGCGCCCACCGTACGTTTTTTAAGATCTTGCCCAAACTGCCACAATAGCTCTTGCTGTGGCTGCGTTAAACTATGGGCAAGCTCGGCAAAGGCGCTTTTTGCCTGCAGCGAGTTAAACAGGCCATCACAGATCTCTTGATAATCTTGAGCTGCATCCCCCTTTACCAGCGCTTTTTGCTCACCAAACAGACTTAAAAAAATCGCATGCACTGCGCTCATGTGCTGCTGAGTTACAGATAAAAGCGCGGACCAATCGGCTAGGGAAAAAGCGGTGACAAGGCGCATTCGGTCAAGATCTGAGCTTGGCAATGCTTGCGTTTGCTGATCCCCTATCGCTTGTAGCAGATTTTCCAGCTGACGCAGATGAGAATAAGCGTTTGATAAAATAGTAAAATCATCATGATTGATAAGCTCAAGCTGCAACAGCGCGCTCACCGTTTGCAGCAAGCCGCGCTGCTGCAAAAGCGGCTCTTTACCACCGCGAATAAGCTGAAAAGTTTGCGCTATAAATTCAATTTCGCGAATGCCACCCGCGCCAAGCTTAATGTTGTCCTTAAGATCGCGCCGGCGCAGCTCAGCTTGGATCATCGCTTTCATGCGGCGCACCGAATCAATAGCGCTAAAATCACTATAACGGCGAAAAACAAAGGGCCACAAAAGGTTACGCAGCACGAAGCTATGCGGTAAAAAATCAGACTCACCAAGCACGCGCGCCTTTATCATCGCGTAGCGCTCCCAGTCGCGCCCTTGCGTTTGATAATACGATTCTAAGGCGGCAAAACTCATCACCAGCGGCCCGCTCTCACCGTATGGGCGAAGGCGCAAATCAACGCGGTAACAAAAGCCATCTGCCGTCGGCAGCTCGAGCGCTTTAATCAGGCGCTGACCAAGGCGCGTAAAAAATTGCACGTTTTCCAACGAGCGCGCAGCGCCGTGCGTTTGCCCATCATTCGGATAAGCAAAGATCAGATCGATATCGGAAGAAAAATTAAGCTCCTCACCGCCCAATTTTCCCATCGCTAATATAAGCAAAGGCTGCGGATTTCCCGCCAAATCACTTGGCGTTCCCCACAAATTGCAGCAATTTTGATACAAATAGTGGTAAGCCCCTAACACTATGCTTTGTGCCAGCGCGCTTAAGTGCGTTAAGCTGTCATTAAGAGGAATTTGCCGCGTGAAATCTAGCCACGCAAGCCACAACAGCTCTTGGCGGCGAAATTGGCGCAGCACACGCCACAGCGCTTCTTCATCGCACACATCGCGCAAACGGCAAGCTAGCTCATCAGCATAGCCTTTGCTGCGCTCATGCAGCGTGCGCCGCTCAAATAGCCAGCTAATAAGAGAGGGCTGCTGCTGCAAACTGGTAAAAATAAAATCACTTTGCGCCAGCGCCATCTGCAGCTGCTCTTTAGACGCGCCTTGCCAAAGTAAAAGCGCATCATAATTTGCCAGCATCGCTAACCGCTCAGCGCCCAGCGGGTTCAAAATAGAATATGGCATTGATATTCCTTAATAAAAAAGGGCCAACTTTCGTTGACCCACTTTAACCGCAGCAAGGCGCTAAACGCACAATATACAGCGTTTACACCGCTTTATTTTGCGAAGTTTGTTGCAGCTGCGCCGCGTTAAGCTGCTCAGCTTTGCTGTTTAGCTCCGCCAGTTTTTTCTCCATCACCTCATGGCACGTTTGCGCAAGTTGCCGCACGTCTGCTTTCGTAAACCCTTCGGTCGAAATAGGATCGAGCATTTCAACTAGCACATGACCGTTGTTGCTGCTAAATACGCTGCACGACTGCGTTGAGCTGCACACGATAGGCACGATAGGCACGCCTGCGTCAATTGCTGTATGAAAAGCGCCCGTTTTAAAAGGCAGCAGGCCGCGTCCGCGCGAGCGAGTCCCTTCAGGAAACATCCACACAGAGATCCCACTGGTTTTCATTTTTTCGACC
>JBOFXO010000313.1:0-11479 GCA_051654185.1 Vibrionaceae bacterium
TTGCATTTGGACTAAAGCTTCCATCGCAAGCGTTTCTATTCGATTTGTCGCTTGCTCACCATTTTGTTCAACTAAAAGATTTAACTTAGCGTGAAGCTTATCTCCTAACTTATTTATGTCTCTAAGAAAGACATTATCATTTACCATTTTTTGCCAATTTGTTTTTTTATTTAGCAGTTTGGTTAATTTTTTTTCTACATCAGTTAGAATTTTTTCACACTCGGCGCCCATGATTGAATTTATGACAGCAGCAGTAACGTCTTGATCGTCATCTACACCACCGCTTGCGCCAGCGGCACTGTCTGTAATATGAAAAATATCACTTGCCATAGAGTTAATTGTTTGCAGAGCCGAAATTAATGCTGAATTACTAATGTCACCGCGGTCAACGGATGATTTATTCATGATCTCACTAAGCAGATCAGACAGAGGACCTGCAAACATCTCTTTCTCAGCCGTTTTTAATACTTTTCCACAAAACCGCTTCGCTTCTAGCTTTCCGGCGCTTGAATCAGCAGCATCTCTAGGATCATTTGAGATAGTAATTTTTGATATTTTGGCGCTCAAGCGAGAGGCTGGATTTTGTCGCACCTTATCGAGCTGACTTAGCAAACTAATATTTTGCAGTGAATTTCTTGTTATCATTTTTATTACCTAATTTAAATAAATTCGATTAAAAATAAGCACTAAAATATATTCAATTAAAAAATAAAACGAAATAAAATAAAAAAGATAATAATTATTATGCAAGCAAAAATCACAATTTAAATATCACAAAGAGAAAAGCTGCAATTAAATTTAATTGCAGCTTTTTATTTTCATTTAATATTTTGAGCTACAGCACCTATCACATTGTTGCTCGCAGCTTGAAGATCTCTTAAGCTTCGCAAGGCGTCATTTAAATTTTCAACAGCCTGTTGAGCTGCCTGATTTGCTCTTTCTTTCATTTCTCTATCTACTTCGCGGATGTGTTGAGTAGCATCAACTTGTGCCTGACCTGTCGCTTCCGTTATATGGGATCCTGCGCTAACAATGCCACCTAATGATTGACCCATCGCTTGCACTGCAAAAGCACTTTGTTGTACTTGCTGTTGCTTTTGAGAATAAAGTTCATGGGACTGACCCAATTTACTTTCTTGCTCCTTACGAACATCGAGCCTTTTTTGTGCATCATTAAAGTCTTTCGTTCCCCTTAGTCCTTCTCTTTCCATGTTACGCAGCATATCTGTTTGTTCAAGTGTACCCGCTCGTGAATCGTTCATATTCTTATGGTAAGCTTTTGTTTCTGTTCGCATCTTTCCAGCAGCAGATGCGCCTGTTGCGGCTGAGCCTGCAGCCATTACCAATCCAAGGGTGGCACCCGCTACTTGTGCTCCAAAAGTGTCATTTCCTTTTTGAATAATTCTTTCACTTAAAGCCTCTGTCATTTTACCCGAGAGATCAGACATTGCTGCGCTTGTGGCACTTGCAGCATCCCGCTGCTCCGCCGCAGCTTGCTTTAAATCTATTGCAAGCAGAGCCGCTTTAGTTATGACCTCAGTTGTAAAGATTTTCACTTCTTCAATGGTTTGAGTAGCAGCCTGATGCTGATTACTCATTAAAAACTGCTCTGCTTGCTCAAAATTTGGCTTTACCTCGCTATGTACAGTAGGAAGCTCGTAAGGCCGCACTTGAATATCAGAGCCTGCACCAGCATTTTTACCTGAATCGCTAAATTGTGCAGCTTGCTTGGTATCTATCCTGCTGGCCTTTTCTTTCTTCTCTTGTTTTTTGAGCTCTTCAGTTGCAATCTCAGTAGTATCAACTACAGCTGTAATCTGTATTTTTGGCGATGATGTGTTGCCAGCACCTGACGGAATACTCATTTATTACACTCCCCTACCGATATTGTCGTAGATGACTTTGGCTGTCTGAACTTGCCCTTTTTGTGTCTCAAAGGCTGCCGACATTAAATCTTGCGCAATAAGACTCGCTTCTCTTAACTTTTCTGCTAATTTAGCTAGATCTTCACTGCTTAAAAGCATTGCTGCCATTAACTCTTCAAGTTGTGCTTGTGTAATTTGCGAGTCTCTAGCAAATGATGCTGACGCAATACTAGAGCCACCACCGGCAACTGCACCAACACCCGTCACTGATTGCAGGGCAATTGATGCTGCGGCGCCACCTTTTTCAATAGCTTGAGTAAGAGTATTTTGCATTACAACACTGGCTCGCTGCTGAGCTGTACTAACATCAAGGCCACTTGAAATTGCACTGTTATAAGCATTAGTGCTTGCCGTACGCGCGCCCCCAAAATTCATTTTGCTTAATATATTTTGCTGCCCCTTAGCGAGCATACCACCTATTGAGGAGCCTGCTTTTTTTGCAAATTCAGGAGTCATTTTGCTCAGCATATTGCTAAACCCCTTACCTAAAGCGCTAAACGCGGTTTTTAACGGACCAATGTTTTTACAGGCAACAACAGAGGCAATCACAATAGCAACGGTTAGAAGCGCGCCCATAGCGGAGCCAACAATACTCGCCGTATTGGGGTCAACGCCCATTGCAACCAACATATCTTCGACAAGGCCTCCAAAGAAGTTAATGACCGGCATAACCACATTTTGCATGATTGGATCCATGATCATGCTTGTTAACGTTGTCTCCATCCCCGCAGCTTTCATCGACATATCAGCGATAAATAACACAGATGTCAGCCCTAGCATAATTGCGCTACCGATACCACCGGTCAAAACAGTTACCACCGCACTTATCAAGATCATCGCAACAGATACAATCGCACTGATACAGCTTCCCGCTTTTGATGCCTGATCCGCTTTTTCTAGCTGCTCAATCTGCTCGTCAGTTTTATCTTGAATAACCTCTCTTTGCAGCTCATTAGTCTTGTCAGTCAGCTCACGCTGCGCTTTTATTTTATCCTGCGTAGCTTGCGTCAAGGATTCTGCCATCTGCAATGACAACTTAGTCAGTAATGCTGATGGGCTTTCTAACGAACCATTAAATAAAGAGTTAACATCAAATCCTATTGGGAATTCACTAGGCGGCGGAGGCTTTGGTGGATCCATAGGCTTAAGGTTTTCACTTGGACTACTGCCGGTTTCTCCAGGCTCTGTCGTAGGCTTTTCATTTTCAATAATTGCATCTTTTAGCTTTTTAAGCTCCTCTGTCGACGCGCCTTCAGATCCCGCATTTAAAAGAGCTGCGAGCACTTGACCATCAGCGGTAGATGTACTAGAGCCGTCTGTTTTTGCCTGTGCATCCTTGCTTTTTTTCATTTCTTCAAATGACATACTGTCTGACGCGGCAAGCGTCTCTAGCGTAGGAGCAGGCTTTGCTTGCTTATCAACAGCTTTTTGCCCAGCTTTTTCCAGCAAAAACGCTATCGTTTGCTTATGCTGTTTCACGCCAACTTTCGCTGCATTCTCAATTGCTACACCACGCTCCTTTGCTTCTGGTGTCTGCGCATCTGGGTTACTCAGTTTTACAAGTAACGTCTGAATTGAGGCAGAATTGGACGAATCAATCATTTTTACCACCCTGATCTATTGCATCAATAAATAACTTGGCCATTTTCACCAATTCAGGAGAATAATTTTGCTCAATCACTAAATTGAAACAAAACTTAGCCTTACTGTATTTCCTTTCAAAAAAATTACACTGGCCAGCGTAAAACATCGGCCTTGAATCATTTTTTTGGATCAAATGTGCAGCTGCATAAACATCCACGGCAAGCCCATATAATTTTTTACGCTGTAAAACTGCACCTAATCCAAGCATATAATCCAGATTTGCTGAATCAATTAAGCAAATATGCCTAAAATAAATTTCTGCTTCATTAAGCTTTCCTTTTTCAAAAAAGGCACAAGCAATCGCATGCAAATTATTTAAATCACTATCAGAAATACCTGAATGTTCTTTAATAGTTTTTCCATTTAAAAGTGGTATGTTCTCTACCATTTCCAAATATTCTTTAGTCATTCCAGCAAGATCTTCCACAATAAATACCTCTTTTATTTGACTTATCTTCTTAATAATAAATAGCTCTATAATGCATTTGATAAAAATCGTTTATTACTATCGAAAAGTTCACTCATTATTGATGAGAAAAGTTGAGTGGTTTGCTGCTGCTGTGAGGTAACACTGCGCAGCTTTTCAATCATCGTTTGGTTATTAGAAGAAACCGCATTATTTATTGATTCAACCGCCGTTTGAAACGCTTGCAACATACCGCTGGGTACTTTTACTACATTAGTCGAACCCGAAACGGCATTATTAGGATTTGTAAGTGCATCAAATGCCGATTGCAAATTATTAAATGGTGATGGATCTAGTTCTAAATGAAGCAAACCGTCTTTCTCAACAACGATCAGCCCTGTTCCTTGTGCTAATTCTTCAGCAATAACTATCTCTTCCGGCAAAAAGGTTATTGCTTGTAATTGTTTTTGCAGAGGGCCATCAGTAGCAAATAAATCTTTTTCTAAATTTTCTATAGCAGTATTTAATTTTGTATAATCAAGGGTTATCGTATTCTTTTCAGAATCGACTGTCGCACCAGAGATCATTTCTGAAATTGCAATATTTAACTCGGCAAATTTTGTATAGACCTGGGTTAATACGTCTGTTGCTTCTTGATAGCGGGATAAATACACTTTTGTTAAATTTTCTAAATAGGTATTTAACCGGCCAATTAATTCCATATCTGAAGCACCGGTTATAGGGCCACCACCTAATTCAAATACACTAGTTTCTAATTTTGCCGTTTTTTCATTTCCATAAATTTCTACTAACTCTTTTACTAAATCCGTTGTTTCATTTTTTTGATAACTCACAGCAAAATTGGTAATGAGTTTGTCATTCTCTTGTGCTGCAGATTTAAATAATTTATTAGCGCTAAGTAAATCTTTTTTCAATACTGCTAATTCTGAACTATCAGAAAAAAGCATTAGACTGCTTTCTTGTGGCAGGCTAGGTAAATTATTCATAAAAACTGATGGCAATAGCGCTTGCAAGTCATCCATCATTTCTTCAGGCGCTAAGCCTGCTAATTTTTCTAATGAAGAAAATGCCTGATTTAATTTATTATAATTAGCTTTTCTTTTTCCTTCTTTCATTAAATCTGTCTCTAGCAGCTCAGATATTGTTACCAATGTTTGAGCTGAAAGTACTTTAGCCTGAGCAGTGCTTTTTTCTGCTTGGTTTGCACTCGTTGCAGCAGCTTTTGCCGCATCAGATAAATTTGTTACGTTTAGCATTCTCTCACCTAATTGATTTTTTGCTACATAATGAGTTTAATTCATGTGCAAATAAGTTAATTGATTAATTTTCCCAATATAAATTAAGCACTTACAAGAATGTAAATGAAACACAAACAATTTCACTTTATATCACAAATGATTAAACAGGCTTATTTTGTAGCTTTGTATGCGCCAAAAGTAATTAAACAGACAAAAATAGCGCTTAATGAAAAATATTAAATTAATCATATATAACTAATTAATATTTAATGAGAAATTCTTTGTTGCATAATATATATAAAAATCCCGCACTGTATGAGCGGGATTTGTTCACAAGCTAACCTTTTTGCTACGATCTTTATCCGACTACTTTAAATCAATATTTCTTCTTTTTTGCGCCTCTAGTTGCTCATGTAATAGCGCTGCAACAGCGCCAGGCGAAGCAATCCTTGCAGATAAAAGTCGATACATCGTTGGGATCACAAATAGCGTCACAATTGTTGAAAATGCCATTCCAGCAAAAATAACGGTTCCCACTGCCACTCGGCTTTCAAAACCTGCGCCAGTCGAAATAATAAGCGGAATAGCGCCAATAATGGTTGTGAATGCCGTCATCAATATTGGACGAAGCCGGCGTACAGCTGCGCTGATGATCGCCTTTTCAAACTCAACACCTTGATCTCGCAGCTGATTAGCAAACTCTACAATCAAAATGCCATTTTTTGTCACCATTCCAATCAACATCAGCATACCAATTTGCGAATAGATATTAAGCCCTTGCTGTGAAAACCACAGTCCTGCAAGCCCGCCTAAGATCCCCATCGGCACAGTTAGCATCACAACAAACGGGTTGATAAAACTTTCAAATTGCGCAGCTAACACCAAATAAGCCACTAATAGGGCCAGTGAAAATACGATAGCTACGCCGCTTTGATTATCTTTAAACTGCGCCGATTCACCGGCATAATCTAAGCTGATATCTGGCGGCAAAATCTCGCGCGCTTTTTCCTCTAAAAAGCCCAGTGCATCGCCAAGCTCATACCCTTCACCAAAGCTTGCCTTAAGCGTAATAGATTTTTTCTTCTCAAAATGGCGATAAACTTGCGCGCCCGCTTCTTCTTCAAGCTCGACCACCGTATCAAGACTGACCAGATCGCCCAAATGAGTACGCAGGTAGATCTGACTGAGCTCTTCTTTGCTTTTGAACTGCTCTTGATTGCCGCGCACATAAACGTCAAATTCTTCACCTCGGTCGATAAAGGTTGTTTGCGCCTTACCTCCAAGCATCACCTCTAACGTGCCCGCAATCGTGCCAACATTGATCCCAAGCTGCGCGGCGCGCTTGCGGTTGATTTTAACCACAAGCTCTGGCGTTGTTTCGGCGTAATCAAGATCTGCGCCTTGCAAAATATCGCTATTGTTAGCTTCTGTGAGCAAAAGCTGCGCATAATGGTTAAGGGTTTTATAATCAGAGCCATTTAATACCAGCTGCACAGGCTCATTCGAGCCGCCACGAAACCCTGGCATAAAAATGCGGACAAACACATCCGGCACTCCTGACACTTCGTCACGCACCCGCTTTAAAACTTGCTGGATCGTTTGCGAGCGCTGCTCCCACGGTACAAGCTGCATGATAACAAAGCCTGTCTGATCGCCAGCGGCTCCGCCAAAAGCAGGACTTTGCAAGCTCACCGAAGAAAGTACTTTCTCATCCACAAGCTTTAGCAGCCGTTTTTCAATCAGCTCCATATTACCGACCATGCGGTTATAAGCGGTGCCTTCTGCGCCTTTGACAAACATCATCAGCACACCACGGTCTTCTTGCGGGACAAGCTGCAGTGGCAACACTCTTGCTAAAAAGACACTGCCAACAATACAGCCAATAATGATGAGGGGCGACAGCCAGCTAAAGCGAATAAAACCTCGCAGCAGTTTTCCATAGCCGCCTTCAAGGCGCGCAAAAAGAAGATCAACTGCTTGATTAAACCGGCTACGCCCGACATTCAAACGCAGCATTTTACTTGCAAGCATAGGGGTAAGGGTTAAAGCGATTAGCGAAGAGAAGATCACCGCCATCGCCAGCAGCACCGCAAATTCAGTAAAGAGTTTTCCAACCATCCCATCCATGAAAGAGATCGGCAAAAAAACCATCACCAAAACGGCCGTTGTCGCAACAACAGCAAATCCAACTTCACGAGTCCCTTGGTAAGCGGCAACTAACGGCGGCGAGCCTTTTTCGATATGGTGGAAAATATTTTCCACCACAACTATCGCATCATCGACCACCAAACCTATCGCTAAGATCAGCGCCATGAGCGTCAATAAATTAATAGAAAAACCAAGGCTATAGGCTGCAATAAATGCAGAAACCAAAGAAACGGGAACCGTGACAGCGGGGATCAAAGTAGCGCGCAGCTGCCCTATAAAAATGTATAAAATCAAAACGACCAACACGCCAGTCATAAACAGGGTGCTATAAACTTCAGCGATCGATCTTTCGATAAAAATGGTCGAATCGTAGTCAATCCACAGCGAGACATCTTTCATTATGAACGGCTGCAGCTGCTCAACGAGCCCTCGCACTTCCTTTGCAACATCGAGTGGATTTGCGCCAGATTGAGCGACAATCCCCAATGTGACACTGTTGATCCCGTTGGTTTTATAGGTGGAATTTTCGTTTTTTGCCCCAATAAAAACAGAGGCAACATCTTTTAAATAGATGGGCGTGCCAGCCGAGCTGCGGCGCACCACCAGCTGCTCAAAATCTTCTTTAGTTTGATAAAGCCGCTCGGTGCGCACCGAAAAACGAATAATATCATCACGCAGCTCACCACCTGGGCTTTCTAGGTTTTCTGTTTTTAACGCATCGCTAATATCAAGAGGAGTCACGCCGCGCCCTGCCATCTGCACAGGATCTAGCTGCACGTACATGACTTTATAAAGCGCGCCTTGCAAACCGACCGAGCTGACACCATTGAGCAGACTAAATTTATCCTCTAAAAAACGCTGTGCGTATTCGGTCAGCTCCATGATCCCTGTGCTGCTTGAGGATAAGTTGACATAAACAATCGGCGTATCTGCCCCATCATCTTTTGACACTATCGGCTCGTCAGCATCATCAGGCAAACTGCGCTGCGCGCGAGCGACAGCATCACGCACATCGCTTACCCCTTCGATGATGTTCCAATCCATTTTAAATTTGACAACGACGCGCGATAGACCATCGCGGCTTATCGATGTGAGCGTATCAATGCCGCTGATCCCCGAAAGTTGATCTTCAATCACTTTTGTTACCTGCGCCTCCATGATATTGGGCGCGGCCCCCGCATAACGGGTTGTGATGGTCACAATTGGGCTGTCGATATCTGGGTACTCGCGCACCGCAAGTTTACTAAAGGAAACGATGCCAAATACGCACAGCAAAAAGCTGAGCACTAGCGCTGCAACAGGGCGTTTAACGGAAATGTCAGATAACCACATTATTTGCCCCCACCTTGGCTAAGATCTGCAGGTTTGGGCGTCAAATCATTGATTGCCATACCATCTTTAAGGGATACAAGCCCTTGTACGACAATGGGATCGCCTTCTTGCACGCCACTGTCGACTTGGATCATTTGATCAAAGCGCCCGCCTAATTTTACTTCCGTGCGTCTAACAGTTTGATCAGGTAGCACCTTATACACAAAACGCTTGGAGCCTAAATATTCCACCGATTGCGCTGGCACAAGTTTTGCCATTCGCGGAGTAAAGTTGATTTCAGCTTCCATCAACATGCCCGGTAACACCGGCATCGCATTGGGAAAAAGATTGATGCGCGCGCGAAAATTGAGCGAATTTTGCTCAACACGCGAGTCTATCGCTTCAAGCTGCGCGGCAAAAACAGCGCTCGGCCACACCTTGCTATAAACATTGATCATCACATTGCCTCGCAGATCAGGCAGATATTGTTCAGGAACCTTAACATCAAGCTGCATAGCAGTGAGATCATCAAGCGTGAGCAGTGACTGCCCCATATTAACAAATTGGCCAACATTGATATCAATAAGGCCTATCGTTCCAGAAAAAGGGGCTTGCAAACTGTGATCGCGCACATTGAGTTTGGTCACTTCTAAACGCGCTTGCGCTATATCAACACTTGCCTGCTGCGCGTCAAGATTGGTTTTAGTGAGCGCTCCTTTTCTATAAAGCTGTTTAAATTCAGTTAGTTTTCTTTGTTCATCGTTATAAAAAGCTGTCGCTTCAGCAAGCAAAGCCTTAGTTTTCGCACCATTTATGCTCAGCAAGAGCTGTCCTTTTTTGACCTGCTGCCCTGTTTTTACATAAATGGCATCAACCTTACCACTCACTTCTGAAACAATCGTGACACTGTTTTGCGATTTGACATTTCCAACAAGACGTAAACGTCTTTCCACAGGTTTTATCACCACTTTTTGCGTGATGACATCAACAGCTGGCTGCAAAAGAGGCTTTTGTGCATGCGCGGCAGGCCCTGCGAAAAAAATCATCGCAACGAAACAAACTCTTATCCGATCATTCATTTATCGAACACCTTTTATATCAATACTTAAACATTGTAATGCATTGGTTTAATGAATTAAGTAAAGAAAAGTAAAAGCTTTGTAAAGAAGACAATTGTCGCGCAGGGTTAATTGCAGCTAACATCGGACAAAATCGTTTAATATGTATAAAAGATCAGCAGTTAGAATATGCACTTCTGTTTTTTTCTTTACAGGGCAAAAATCCATGTTAACATCGCAGAAATGGTGGGATTCCCGAGCGGCCAAAGGGATCAGACTGTAAATCTGACGGCTCAGCCTTCGAAGGTTCGAATCCTTCTCCCACCACCATTAACCGCCTGTTATTAAGAAATAATTTCTGCTTCATCCCCTTCTGTATTGCCACCCGCATTTTGATATAAGCTGCATTTTATTATATGGGTGCATAAGTCTATTTTTGAGCGCAATATGAAAATAATTTCTTTTAATATCAATGGATTAAGAGCAAGACTGCATCAACTAGACGCATTAATTCAAGCTCACCAGCCTGATATTATCGGCCTGCAAGAAATCAAAGTGCATGACGAACAATTTCCTCTGCAATCTATCCTTGATCTTGGCTACCACGCCTATTTTCACGGTCAAAAAGCACATTATGGCGTAGCACTTCTAACCAAAAAGCCTCTTATTAGCGTGCAAAAAGGGTTTGCTAGCGATACAGAGCTTTGCCAGCGGCGCATGATCATTGGGCAGATGTTTGACAGCGATAACACGCCGGTAACCGTACTAAACGGCTATTTTCCGCAAGGCGAAAGCGTTGATCACCCCAGCAAATACCCCAATAAACGCAAATTTTATCAAGATCTTATGACTCATCTTAATCAGCATAAACCTGACGAAAAAGTGATTGTGATGGGTGACTTTAATATCTCTCCAAGCGATCTTGATATTGGGATCGGCGAAGCTAACCGCAAGCGCTGGCTAAAAAGCGGCAAATGTTCGTTCCAACCTGAAGAGCGCGAGTGGTTTGATAAGCTGCTTAACTGGGGATTGATTGATCTTTTTCGCGCGAAGCACCCCGATGAGACAGGGCATTATTCATGGTTCGATTACCGCTCTGATGGGTTTTCTGATGGTCGCGGCCTGCGTATCGATGCCATTTTAGCTACCGCGCCGCTCGCGACGCGCTGCCGCAACGCGGGCATTGATCTTGCTATCCGCGCCATGGAAAAACCTTCTGATCACGCACCCGTTTGGGCAAAATTCCAATAAGCCGTTCACAAAAATAAGAGTGTCATCAATGAACAAAACCTACATTCCAGGTAAAGACTGCGCGCTTGAAGATAGCATTGCGCAATTTCAAAGCAAGCTTGCAGCACTCAATTTTAATATTGAGCCTGTTTCATGGCTAAACCCTGTGCCAAATGTCTGGTCGGTGCACATCCGCGACACTGAAGCGCCGATGAATTTCACAAACGGAAAAGGCGCTACGCAAAAAGCCGCGCTTGCCTCTGCACTTGGCGAATATTTTGAGCGTTTAGCTTGCAACTATTTTTATGCTGATTTTTATTTGGGTGAAGCGGTGGCTCACAGCGATTTCGTCCATTACCCCAATGAAAAATGGTTTAAATTACCCGAAGATGACAATGTGCCAACCGAGCTTTTAGACGAGCGCCTTTGGGATTTTTATCAAGCTGATGAAGAGCTTGCCGCAAGCTTGTTAGTCGATCTGCAGTCAAGCAACGATGA
>JBOFXO010000314.1:0-1085 GCA_051654185.1 Vibrionaceae bacterium
GATTCAAAACAAAATTGAGTTAAGTGGCATGCTTTTGGATAGTATGCATAATGAGTATCAGACTCATGTTTAAATCTCCAGCATGCTATCTAAGCCCCCTCGCTATTTGTTCATCTGACCAACATATGTGAAACGTGCAACGCTTTGCTCGCCTACAGTCACACTACTGTTCCACTCTTTTAGCGTACGCGTGCTAAGCGGCAAGCCATCGCGCTCGTATAAGCGTGTATACACCACGACGGTTTCGTTGGTGCGGTCTTCTCTGGCAAGGCCAATCGCAAGATAATAAGCCCCCTTAAAGTGCTGATAGACGCCTGCGCGAAATGCTTCGATTTCTTTTATGCTTTCTTGTGCCTGATGGTCTGTTGCACGCTGGCTATCCAATGGAGTATCTAGTTTTGGAAAACTGTTCGTGAATACCAGGTTATCATAGGGCAAATGACCACCTCGGCTCCACGGCTCAGCCGCCGCTTTTCCAATAGCAACCATCATGGTCAAGACGTGGTCTGCAGGTAAATGAATTAACTTGCCAACTTCAGCAAAATCAAAACCAACCATAGGACACGAATCGTATCCCATTGATTTAGCTGTGAGCATTAGCGACTGCGCGGCAATACCACAAGAGCGCAGCGCTTCGTCATGCTGCAACAGCGGTTTATCTCGGTAATAACGATCGATAGCAGGAAGCATAAGCTGCTGCACATTTTCAGGAGCATGCGACCAGTAGCGCTGCGGCGATTTCTCCCAAGCCTTAAGATCCGCACATAATGCGATAAGCACAGAGGCTTCGGTGATCTGAGGCTGCCCGTATGCGTGCTCCTGAATTTGTTTGCGAAGAGCAGAATCGCTGATCACAACAAAGCGCCAATTTTGCAGGTTAAACGCCGTTGGCGACAACATAGTTGCACAAAGCAGCTGGCGGAGCTCTTCTTGTGGAATTTGATACGAGGGGGAAAAATACTTTACCGATCGGCGCGCATTGAGTGCATCCATTACGTTCATAAAAACCTCTAAATTTAATATCGGTTAAGCTTTATTTGCAGCCATACAATTGATCATTAGCCTTACCCTATGCGGATTTACTG
>JBOFXO010000315.1:0-8787 GCA_051654185.1 Vibrionaceae bacterium
GTTGTTTAGCAAGGCCAAATGCGCTCATACCATAGATCAGGCCAAAATTAATTGCTTTTGCATTGCGGCGCATGTCGCGAGTCACTTCTTCGATGGGAAGTCCCATGATCTCGCTCGCTGTTGCGCTGTGGACATCTTGTCCTTGCAAAAAAGCCTTGATGAGCGAGCTGTCTTGCGAAAGATGCGCCATGATCCGCAGCTCTATTTGTGAATAATCGACCGCTAAAATGCTGTTGCCTGGTGCTGCAATAAACGCTTCGCGAATGCGTCGCCCTTCGCTGGTGCGAATAGGAATGTTTTGTAGATTGGGCTCGCTTGACGATAAGCGTCCTGTCACAGCAAGCGCTTGGTGGTACGAGGTATGTACGCGCTGTGTCACAGGGTCGACCATCATCGGAAGCTTGTCAGTATACGTGGATTTAAGTTTAGCGAGGCTGCGGTATTCTAAAAGCCGCGCAGGCAAAGGGTAGTCAAGAGCAAGCTCTTGTAAAACGGACTCGTCAGTAGACGGTTTGCCAGAAGGCGTCTTTTTTAAGACTGGTAGCTGCATTTTTTCAAATAGGATCGTTTGCAGCTGCAGTGGGGAATTTAAATTAAAAGTTTCACCAGCAAGCTCAAAAGCTTCTTGCTCAAGCTGGGTAAGTCTTGTAGCAAGTTGCAGGGACTGCTCACCTAGCATGTGGCTGTCAATAAGTACGCCTTGGCCCTCCATGCGTGACAAAATGGGCACAAGTGGTATCTCAATTTGTGTGAGCACGGTAAGTTGTGATGGCGTTTTGGCGAAGAGCCCAAAGAGCGTTTTATGAAGGCGCAGTGTAACGTCTGCATCTTCACCGGCATAAGCCGTTGCCTCTTCTATCGCTATTTGATTAAAAGTAAGCTGCTTTTTTCCTTTGCCGGCGATCGCTTCAAAGCTGATGCACTCGTGCTGCAAATAGCGCTGCGCAAGGCTTTCCATATCGTGGCGACCTGCCACGCTATTTAGTACGTAAGACTCAAGCATCGTATCAAAAGCAATCCCATTGAGGGCGATGTTGTAACGTGCTAATACGCTGGCGTCATATTTTAAATTTTGTCCAACTTTTAGCTTGCTGGGATCTTCTAGCCAGTGGCGCAGTTTATTTAGCACCAGTTGGCGATCTAGCTGCAAAGGCGCGCCTATATAGTCATGCGCTAAAGGAAGGTAAGCAACTTCGCTCTCACTTATCGCAAATGACATACCAACCAGATTGGCTTGCATGTAATTAAGGCTGTCGGTTTCTGTGTCAAAGGCAACTAAAGAAGCGCTCTCTAGTTTGTTTATCCAGTTGTCTAACTCTTCAAGTGTGAAAATTGTGCTGTAACAAGCGCGATCAATTTGTGTTTGTGCTAAGTCAAGAGATGCGTTTTGTAAAGGTGCCGCTTGTATTTTTTCAAGCTGTTTTTGTGCCACAGCTTGTGCACCTGCACCGCCATTTTTAGCTTCATCAAGCCAGCGTTTAAAATTAAGCTGACTAAAAAGAGAAATTAATTGCTCATGATCTCCAGTGTGATTTTTTATTTGTGCAGCGGTAAGTGGAAGCTCACAATCAAGTTTGATGGTAGCAAGTTTTTGTGAAAGATAAGCCATCTCTTTGCTTGCTAAAAGTTTCGCGTGGACGCTTTTTGCACCCCGTAATCCGGTAAGTGTTGCTACTGCATCGAGATTTGCATAAATATTGTCAAGGCTGCCAAATTGATTTATCAAGGTAACCGCTGTTTTTGGGCCAATACCAGCAACGCCTGGAATATTGTCTGAGCTATCGCCGATCAGCGCGAGATAATCAACAAAATGGTGCGCGGCAAAACCGTATTTTGCTACAACCCCCGCCTCATCAAGCAGCGCATTTTTCATGGTATCGATGAGCCTTACGTGCTTGTTTACAAGCTGCGCCATGTCTTTGTCGCCGGTGCTGATAAGAATTGGTAAGCCCGCACGGCTTGCCTGCTCTGCGAGTGTGCCAATCACATCGTCAGCTTCCACTCCTTCAATTGCCAGCAGCGTTAATCCCATTGCCGTGATAATTTGATGTAGCGGCTCAATTTGTACCCGCAGCTCGTCAGGCATTGCTGGGCGGTGAGCCTTGTAGTCAGCAAAAAGTGCATGGCGAAAATTTTTCCCTTTCGCATCAAAGATAACCGCAATATCAGAGGTTGGATATTGGTTAATTAAGCTGCGCAGCATATTGATAACAACATATATCGCGCCGGTGGGTAAACCTTCTGCATTGGTGAATGGCGGCGCAACGTGAAAGGCGCGATAAAGGTATGAGGAGCCGTCAACTAAGATCAGGGGGTTGTCTGTGCTAGTGGTCATGAGCGCTGAGCCGATAAAAAATTTGTCAGTAAGAATGCCACGACTTCTCCATACTGTTAACTATTTTAAGTCAGCAAGCACAAGGAAGGCGCGTGTGAAAAATTAAAGCGGCAGCGCCGCTTTTGTATGATAAAAATTGTCGAAGGCGAGTGTTAAAGGGGGAACTCGCTTAATTCGTTAATAACGTGAATGCCTGCTTGGCGCATTTCATTGCACGCGCTTTTCTTTGTATCTTCATTGATTGCACGGCAAGCTGAAAGGTTAACCCACACATCAAAATGGCCGGCTTGTTTAAGCTGCAGCGCGGTTACTTTGACACAATAATCGGTAGCAAGGCCGCCGACTAAAACTGTGGTTACTTTTTTTGCTTGTAGCCATTCGATAAGGCCTGTGCTTAATTTTTCTTCAAGATCATGAAAGCATGCACCGTAGGGATGAAAATCAGGCTCAATTCCTTTCCACACAACAAAGTCATAATCCGCAATTGCTGGTAGTCCATCGATAAGCTCAAAGCCAGATGTACCGGGAATTGCGTGTGCGACCCACGTTGTATCTGCATTAGCAAAAGGCAGTGGCGTCAGCATCTGCTGTGCATTTTTGACAATCCAGACCGCATTCGCTGGATGCGCATCTTTACTTAAAACACGATATTGCGCTTTGCTCGCTTGTAAGTTTAGGAATGGAGCCAATTTGTCTCCGCCAATTACGGGCAGCTCATCGGGGCAGTGCGGTGTAAAACACCGCTGTGGATCTACGTCAATCGATGCAATCATAAGGCTACAAAAGTTGGTTTAGGAAATGATCAGCTTTAAGGCGCTTGATTTTTTTGAGCAGCTTCATTACCTGTGGCGGATAGCTTTCAATATCATCAAGCTGCTTGTAGCTTGCGACCATAGTTGTGTGTTGCTTGATTTGCTCAAGCTCATCTTGCGTGGACTGAGCTAAAAGACCATTTTTATCGTGCACCAAAATGCCATTTTCAAGATCACGTTTCCAAGCGCGAGGGTTTAAATTACTGCCTGTAAGAAGTAAGTAGTGATCATCAACCCACATCCCTTTAAGATGAAAACTGTTTTCGCCATCTTTCCAAAGACGTATTTTGAGCTGGCGCTTTGCCATAAGCGCTTCATGGCGTTTAGCAAAAGCGCATAAGTTGAGCTCGTATAAGTAGGGGAGGCAACTGATAGTTTTAAAAGGCGCTGAAGGCGGCGAGTAAAAATCGTTAGCCGTTTTATCGCCAACAATAAAAGTGACTTGTACGCCACGGCGTAGAGCGCGTCTAAGCTCTTTGAGTATGGTACGTGGCGGGTTAAAGTAGGGAGTACAAATGGTTAAATGGTGCTGCGCACTAGCAATAAGCTGGCAGATGCATTGATTTAGCTCATTTTGCGATTTGCCAAGCCCGACTAAAGGCGTCAGCCCAACCTCGTGGCTTGCTACATGCTGAGGTACAAATTGGTAGCGTGCTTGTAACAAATTTTGCCGTAAAGTGCGGATCGCAGGCTGCAGCTCTTTAGCGCAAGGGCGATCAGCTTGTGATAATGAAGAGACTGCTTGGCTATCAATAAAATTGTCATCAATGAAATTGACCATGCTTGCAGCAAGGCGCGCGTTATTGATCATATGATAGCGGTCGTAGCGGTAGCGCTGATTTTTCGCAAGGTAGACATCATTTAAGCTGGCACCACTGTAAATAATGTCGTTATCAATAATGAAGCCTTTGAGGTGCAGCACGCCAAGCAGCTCTTTTTGGTGCACGGGTACGCCTAAAATAGAGATTTGGTGCAGATGTTTTGCTGCATACTCGCGATAAATAAGGGTGTTGCCTTCCGATTTATCAGCGCCGATGAGGCCACGCTGCGCTCGGTGCCAGTCAACCAGCACTTTAATATCAAGCGTTGGATTGGCTTGTTTTGCGGCATATAACGCATCTAATATTTCACGCCCGCCTTCGTCATCTTGCAAATAAAGTGCGACCAAATAGATGCGAGTTTTGGCGCTACTGATAGCTTGCAGGAGCTGTTCACGAAATGACACCGTACTTAGCAAGGTGCGCACTTGTGAAGGGTGGCTTGCGATTTGGGGTAATTTCTCGAAGAACTGCTTATTAGCCATTGTTGAGTCCATTGTTGCCTTCAAATAAGATCTGCGCATATAACGGCCAATCTAAACAGTTATTTTTAGCCGGTAGTTATTTTTATAAGCGCAATGCCTGTGTTATGGGCCGGAAAAAGTGCAAAATTATAGCAAAAAGTATTTTTAGCTTATCGCTTGTTATTTTTTGTGATCCAACGTTTTAGCATTGTTGTAAAAATTAGCAACTTTATAGATGCGCTATTTGGCAGAAGTCTCTTTTGAGTTTTAAAATTTTGATTGCTGTTCGCAGCTTTGCTCAGTATTCACCGAGATCATTTTCCATATCGAACTTAAATTGCAATCCATATTGTATGCGGCTGCTAAGTGCAAGAGGCTTGGCTGCGCAAATCGATATGCGTTACTATACCCATAAATTTTCTTAACTCATAAAGCCTTATGAAATTATTGCCGCACACGAGCCTTAAATCTTTTCACACTTTTGCAACAGATGCCCATGCTAAATACATTGTTGAGGCGCATTGTGTCGATGATTTAGTACAAATCTGGCAAGAGTATCGCGAGCTACCAAAGCTTGTTCTTGGCGAAGGCAGTAATGTTTTGTTTTGTGAGAATTTTACCGGCGTTGTAGTGCTAAACCGCTTGTTTGGCAAAAATGTGATTGATACCGATGATGCTTGGGTGTTGCATGTCGCTGGTGGAGAAAATTGGCATGAGCTTGTGCGCTGGAGTATCGCTGAGCAGATGGCGGGTTTAGAGAATTTAGCATTGATCCCAGGGCTTGTCGGCTCTGCGCCGATCCAAAATATTGGCGCTTACGGATTAGAAGTTGCCGAACGCATAGAGTATGTTGATGTGCTGATGCTCGATACGCTGCAAGTTGTGCGTTTAAGTTGTAGTGATTGTCGATTTGGCTATCGAGATTCCATTTTCAAGCATGAATTAAAAGATAAAGCGATCATTGTGGCTGTAGGCTTTGCGCTGGCTAAAGATTGGCAACCTAATTTGCACTATTCAGATTTAAAAGAGCTTGCGCAAGATGCTAGCGCTGCGCAAATTTGCGCAAAGGTTTGTGAGGCACGGCAAGCAAAATTACCCGATCCTCGCGTACAAGGGAATGCGGGCAGTTTTTTCAAAAATCCGGTGGTCGATATTGCGGTAGCTGAGCGTATCAAAGAGCTTTATCCTCAAGCACCGATTTATTTTGTTGATGAAAAGTCGGCTAAAGTCGCTGCTGGTTGGCTCATTGATCAGTGTGGATTAAAAGGCAAACAATACGGCGGAGCGATGGTCCATGATCGTCAAGCGCTTGTTTTGGTTAATAATGGGCAGGCAACTGCAGAGGATATCATTGGATTGGCAAAGCATGTCATGGCGAGTGTTTTTGACAAATTTGCTATCGCACTCGAGCCTGAGGTGCGTTTTATTGGCGCGCACGGCGAGATCACTTTGGAAGATCTATGCACGGTTTGATCAATAACGCGTATACGCTTGTTACAAAATTGCAGGATGGTGAGTGGCATACCTTGCAAAATATCGGCTTAGCTTTAGAGGATGTTTTGCAAATAGAGCAGCAATTTGATGAGTGGGGGCTAACGCTTGAGTGCAAAAGCTCTTTGCCTAATTTGACTTGTGTGCGGCTGAGCAAGGCTGTTTCGCTGCTCGATGAAAGCGCTTTACAAAAGCTGTGGCATTGGCCGGTGTTCTTTTTTGCGCAGATTGGTTCAACGAATCAATATCTACTTGGTAACATAAATAGTTTATCTACAGGCAGTGTTTGTTTGACCGAGCGTCAAACTGCTGGTCGCGGGCAAAATGGCCGAGTCTGGCACTCTCCTTTTGCTAGCAACTTGTATTTATCTTTGCTTTGGCGCATTGATACGGATCCCTGTGGTGTAACGCTTGCTTTAGGGGTTACGCTTGCGAAGGCTTTAGCAAAACTTGGCTGTCAAAAAATGAGCGTAAAATGGCCCAATGATCTGTATTGCGATGGCAAAAAAGTGGCGGGAATTTTGGTTGAGAGCAGTGCCCAAGTGGGTAGTCCTGTTATTAATTTGGTCATTGGCTTGGGCATAAATTTAACAATGGATAAAAGTGAGGGAAAATCCATTGAACAAGCATGGAGTAATTTGCTGGATCATCTTCCATCAAGCGCTCTAAATAAGACAGAGCTGGCTTTTTGTTTGTTACAAGCGATGGCTGAAGGGCTTAATAAGTTTGCTCAAACTGGACTTGCCGGTTTTATGCAAGATTGGCAACAGTTTGATTATCTGCAGCATCAAGCGGTTTTTGTTGAGCAAGGTGGTGAGCTTTTGTGTGGCACTGCACGTGGGATCTCTGCGCAAGGTGCGCTGCAGCTAGAAACGCCCACAGGAGTATTAGAGATCAGCTGTGGGCGAGTGCGTTTAGCTTAGCGGCGTGTCAAATAGCACCCGTTAGCAGGTGCCGTGAATATTGTGCGTGGTTAGAATTATTTGTCGCTTTAGCTGCGCATTCGCAGATGCTTGATCAGGTGTTGTTCGCCTTTTTCTATAATAAGCTGCGCTCGCTCGCGAGTAGGTAAGATATTATCTTGTAAATTTTTACCATTAATTTCATCCCAAATCGAAGATGCGATGGCTATTGCTTCTTGCTCTGGCAATTTTGCGTAATGATGAAAGTAGGATGATGGATCTGTAAACGCGCTTTGGCGAAATGCAACAAATCGCTCGATGTACCATGTTTTTAAAAGCGCGCTATCTGCATCTACATAGATTGAAAAATCTAAAAAATCAGAGATAAATACGTGATGCTTGTGCTGTGGATAATCAAGGCTACTTTGCAGCACATTAAGCCCTTCAAGGATTAAAATATCTGGCTTGCAGACCCACTGCACTTCATCAGTGATGTCATAAGTCAGGTGTGAGTAAACGGGAGCAGCAACCTTAGAGGCTCCAGACTTCACATCGCTGATAAATTGTATTAAGCGATGAATATCATAGGATTCAGGAAAACCTTTCTTTTTCATCAGGTTACGACTGGCAAGCTCTGCGTTAGGCAGTAAAAATCCGTCTGTTGTGATCAAATCCACATTTAAATTTTTGCCGTAACGAGCTAAAAGCATGCGAAGCACGCGCGCAGTAGTGCTTTTTCCAGCCGCAACACTGCCGGCAATTCCTATTACGAATGGATGATGACTCTCTTTGGGCTTGCCCATCTGGTAAGTTGCAGCAGTTTGTAGCAGAAGTTTTGCTAGCGGCAGGTAAATATCTTGAATTTCGCTTAGGGTAAGGCGCTCATTGATCCCGCGCAAGTTGCCTAAATCGTCATCGGTTAACGTCAGATCGGTTTTAGGGCAGTACTCTGTCCAAAGCTTTCGGGAGTATGACGTAAAAGAAGGGGTTAAATGCTCGCTCATATCTAGTCCAACTGATAATTGTAGCGCTCAGCAAGTTGTTCGCTGCAAGTATTGATTAATATGGTGTGGTGGGCCGCTTTTTGGGCTGTTGTGCGAATAATGTTGCAACAGTAAAAAGTTGCACAATTTTAAGTAAAGACAATACAGTAACCTAAAAAATAGTAAAAGCGGGAAAGTGCAAAATTACCTGCGGTGTCATGGTTTTTTTGCGAAGATTGTTGTTTTTGTAGCCAAATGACGTGATTTTATTAAATATTTTCTGAGTAACGCTTGCATGGAAAAAGCGCTTAGAATAGAATGCGTAGCAATTGTGCCGGCTTAGCTCAGTAGGTAGAGCAACTGACTTGTAATCAGTAGGTCACCAGTTCGATTCCGGTAGCCGGCACCAAGCGTAGAAAAAAATTAGGTGGGATTCCCGAGCGGCCAAAGGGATCAGACTGTAAATCTGACGGCTCAGCCTTCGAAGGTTCGAATCCTTCTCCCACCACCATCTTAAGCTTATAGCTCTAAGAGCTAAAAGCGGGCATCGTATAATGGCTATTACCTCAGCCTTCCAAGCTGATGATGCGGGTTCGATTCCCGCTGCCCGCTCCATCTTATTTATTTGACTTTTTGTTAACATTTTTAAGATTAGGATAACTTCCAGATTTTATTTTGCCTGTCTAAAGTCCCAAGTGCCTTGTTTGAAAGTGTTCACGTGTGGTCATTGCGCCACTAAAACTATGCCTAGAGGAACTTATGTCTAAAGCTAAATTTGAACGTACAAAACCGCACGTTAACGTTGGTACTATCGGCCACGTAGATCACGGTAAAACCACGCTGACTGCTGCTATCTGTACTGTACTTTCTAAAGTACACGGCGGTGAAGCGCGTGACTTTGCGTCAATCGACAATGCGCCAGAAGAGCGTGAGCGCGGCATCACAATCTCAACTTCACACGTTGAGTACCAAACTACTGCAC
>JBOFXO010000316.1:0-3222 GCA_051654185.1 Vibrionaceae bacterium
CAGCAGATAGCTTGCTTTGACTGCCACCGTTTTCGGGCTTGAGCTTTTCACAAAGCACATAATCACTAAGATGACGCGCGACCGTTGATTCGTGAATGCGAAGAGCTTGAGAAATCATGCTCTGACTCCAACCTTCAGATGCGAGTAAAACCGCTTTAATGCGGTCGCGCACTCGACCATCGCGGGTTGTGTCGTGCATCACTTCTAGCTGCTGCTTTTGTTCTGGAGTCAGTGTAATTTTCATAAAGCGCAGTGTGATCTTAAATTCATTAAAAATCAAGCACCTTCAATGCTCATGGGTATAATAGATGAAGATAGTATTTGTAGACGCAGAAAATGTTGGTGTTAAAGCGCTGGAAAAAATACAAGCCACGATAATTGATAAAGTGTTTGTTTTCTCTAAAGTCGAGTCTGTTCGGCGTATTTGTGAAAAGTCACTATTTTATTGTCTGTCAGACTACCCTTCTGGCGCAAATCAAGCGGACTTTTATATCATAGCTTACCTTGTGAGAGTTATATCGATGTTAGATGCAAAATTACTGGCTGTGATGAATCTTGAGCTTTACAGCAATGATGAGAATTTGATCTCTGCTTTTCATTTTCAGTGCGAGCAGTTTGGCGCAAAGGTTCAAATTATGCGAACAAAAAGCAGCAAAGAGAATACAGAGCTTCACCCTATAACCACCAATGTGATTAAAATTTCAGCGGCGCAAACCCCTTCACCACAAGATAAATTGTTTTCTGCGCTTAGTTCTCCAAGAGCTTTAGATGCCGATTTGCAGCTGCACTTAGGTTTATCTCAACCTGATTTTACTAGGGCAATTACGGAGCTCATTAAATTACAAAAAATTCAACGCTCAGCAGAAAGCAAGCAAAAATGGGTGCAATGCTGATCACGGCATAACCAGCGCCTAAATTTAATTTTATGTGGTTTTGTGGCAAATCCGTTTTCATTACTAAAGCAAATATCCGCATACATCTTTTTGTTTTGTATGCGATAAATGCAATAACTATGTAAAAAAGGAATTTTATGAGCACAGAGCAACGGGGTGTTGCTAGCGGCATTGTGGCGGCCATTTTGTTATCAATAAGCTTTTTTTGCCTGGCCGTCATTTTTGAGCCGATCGCAATACCTGCTACAGCTACCATTAGGTTTCGACTGCATCTTACTGCTATCTGTTTGTTAGCTCTGAGCTTGCCGCAATTTATCTGCATTGCAAGGCTTGCAAAGCACCGCTTTTTCACCCCCGAAGACATTAACGGAAGCGGATTAACCATAGGCACTGCGCGCGCAAAATTACTACAGGCGCTGCTACAAAACACCATAGAGCAAACCCTTTTTTCTCTTTGCATCTATATCGCGTGTGTGTTTATTTTTCCTGCGCATTTTTTAATACTGATCCCTGCTGCGGTTGTACAGTTTTTGCTTGGCAGAATTTTGTTTTACTTACGTTATAATGAAGGAGCCTCAGCAAGAGCGCTTGGTTTTGCCTTAACGTTTTACCCTACTGTTTTTCTTGGCTGTTTTGCAATTTACTTTGCTATTGCAACGCATCAAGTTTAGCCATTTAGGCGCAAATATAAGCTAAACGAATTTAATAAGACCTTAAACTGTCTCTACAATCGGTGCTTGGGCGAATCGTCATTTTTTAAAGAGACTTCCCAAGCTTGCATGCGCTCCTGTCTTAGTAGCTTATCGCGCAGCGCCTTTCACGCAATTTTGTTGCCAAAACGGCGCTTGCCATTAAAATTAACTCTCCAACTTTGTGCTTTGGCGCGTTAACATCACAAACAATGGCGATAATACCGCCCAATATCCCCCAACCAGCAGACTGGTCTTCAGATCCCCTAACGGAAACTCAGCAGCCCCCAGCTTTTCAGCGGCCAAATAACTCAGCGGCGCACCGACAATGACCAGCACCGTAAATAATTTAGCTCTTCGCAGTAAGGGCGCCATACTGTGACGTAAAGTTGCAGCAAATCCTAACCAAAGCCCTATTAACCACAAAGGAATGGGAAAAAATGATGGTTCGCTTGGAAATATGTAGATCCCTGCCATCGTTAACATGCTGTCGCAAACAATGCCGGCAGCTGACGCGGTGAGCATTACAAACAGCTCAGCCACTCGATTTGTACACCAAAACAGGTGCAGCAAGAGTAACAACGCGACACCAAAAACATATTGCTCAGCGCCAAGTACGGCAACAAACCACAGCAGCTGAAAAAGAACAATATTATGTATCAAGGAGTAGCGGCGCAAAATCATATTTATCACCTTAAAATATTTGCTACATAAACCGCGTCAAAAAAAGCAGCTGCATCTTCATTGCAAGCATTACGGGTTAAGTTTTCGCCATTTTCTATCCGTTTGTTTTATTAAAATCTGGAGGAGCCTAAACTAACCTGAATTCGAGATAAAAAGCTGAACCAATGGATCAGATCTTTTAATAAAAAGAAACCTGATCACACTAGAGGGCCCATGCACGAATTAGTGGAATTGTTTTGCGATCTTGATGATTTTTGTGTCTGAATAGGAAGCTCGACTCTGTAAAGAGTTCTGAATAAGTGTTTTGGCTGTGAGTCCAATTAGTTAAGAAACAACGCCGAATAAAATTGTCCGCGCTTGCTATCAAAATATACTCCCAGCTTTGTGCTTTGGCACGTTAACATCACAAACAATAGCTTTTGATCAATTTGCGGCGGCACAGAACGCAGTAGCTAGTACCACACAACTTGGAGCCAACATGAAACGGTCCCTTCAGGGCAATCGAATTTTAGTTATTTGTATTAGCTGTTTTTTTCTCACCGCCTGCGGCCCCAAGATGAGCGACTTTGAGCCCAACACCAGCTACTGGTTCAAGGAGAAACCGGCAGAGGAAAGCGCCCCACTGGCACAAGACATGAAGGTGGATATCGCCATCATCGGCGGCGGCTACAGCGGCCTCTCCAGCGCCTGGCATCTGGCCAAGGCCAATCCGTCGCTCAAGATCGCCATCTTCGAGGCCAAGCAGGTGGGCAGCGGCGCCTCGGGCCGCAATGGCTGCATGGTGCTGCCGGGCTCCGAGGTGATGGACCTCTACGAGGAGGGGGAAGCGAGCAAGCGCCACTACGATCTCACCGTCGCCAGCATGCGCAAGCTGCAGGCGCTGGTCGCCTCAACCGGCGTCGAGGCCGACCTCAAGCTCGATGGCTATGTGGAGGCGATCCTCGATGAGGAGGATA
>JBOFXO010000317.1:0-1009 GCA_051654185.1 Vibrionaceae bacterium
GGCGACCAAAACTTTACGCAGTGGCATCCTAACCACCCAGACGCGGTAGTACTGTATTCCAAATCGACGCACGAGCAGCAGATCAACTCTCTCGATCTAAACGAATTTGCACGCACCTTTAACGATTGGGTGAAGACAATTAGCACGCTGCACTCTAAGCCGCAAACAGAGCCTGAGCCAATAGCTGAAAACAAGAGCTGCGAGCAGCCAGCAACCTAGCACTCGCAGCTTACAACTAGCACTAAAGCCGCATTAAGCAACTCTTTGTAAGGTGCAAACTTTGCTTTTAAGTACAAAAAAACAGGCGCCTAAGCGCCTGCTCTTTATCATTAAACCATTAGCATGTTACTAAAAAGGGATTTACCTTGATGACAGTTTCGCTGCGATCAGGTCCCGTTGAAATAATATCAACTGGTACGCCCGTCAGCTCTTCAATTCGCTTAATGTAATTCAGCGCCGCTTGCGGAAGTTGAGCTAATTTTTGCACGCCAAAGGTGCTTTGTTGCCAGCCCGGCATGGTTTCATAAACAGGCTCAAGCCCTTCGTAAGCTTCTGCTGCCATTGGAGAAATGGCAATTAGCTCACCATCGCGTCCGCGGTATGCCGTGCAGATCTTGATCTCAGCAAGCTCATCCAATACATCAAGTTTGGTCAAGCAAAAACCTGAAATTGAGTTGATCTGTACAGCGCGGCGCATTGCAACAGCATCAAACCAGCCACAACGGCGTTTGCGGCCTGTGGTTGCGCCAAATTCGTTACCTTTAACGCCTAAATGCTCGCCAACTTCGTCAAATAACTCGGTAGGGAAAGGCCCTGCGCCAACGCGGGTGCAGTACGCTTTAGCGATCCCTAAAATGTAGCCTAAATGACGCGGACCAAATCCACAGCCCGCTGCAACACCTGCTGCTGTCGTGTTCGATGAGGTCACATAAGGATAAGTACCTTGATCAATATCGAGCAGCGTGCCTTGCGCGCCTTCAAACATGATCTTATCACCACGCAAACGCGC
>JBOFXO010000318.1:0-5085 GCA_051654185.1 Vibrionaceae bacterium
GCTTGCGACATGGTAGTCAGCGCGCTAACCGTATAAGCGCCAGGTTTATAAGCATCACCTGCCACAAAAATTTGCATGGTTCGCAGCTCGCCAAGCGTCACGTCGCTGCGCACACCGATCAGCTGCTCTTCAACACGCGTTGCGATAGTACGGCGCACATCGGCAAATTTCATTCCGGCAACAGGAAGAGGACCAATAGCGGGAAAATTAATGATCCCAGCGCGATTGACGCGTAGACGGTGCGTTTCATTGAGCTGGCCAAATAGCTGCACAATTATTTCATCCCCAGCCCCTACCGTGTAGGAGGATGGCACAGGCACATCACCAACAGGAGCAAACGTACTTGGCGAGCCGGCAAACAAAGAAAGTCCAAAGCGCGGCAAGACTTTATTGCCTTTTTCATCAAGCTCTGGCGGTTTATTACGCTCAAGCTCTCTTGCAAAGTTAGGATCTCTTGTCGGCACAGGCTCTGTTGTTTCATAGCTCGATTGCTTAGAAGAGTCAGCTCCACTGGGCAAGGTTATACCATATTGAGCGGCGAGCTGCTGCTGCTGCTCGCGTGGCAAATTTTTAAACATCTGCAGCTGCTGTGGGGTGGGTGTTTGCGCATGCGCCGGAGCCAAAAAGGCCATCAAACTTATAGCGATAAGCACCGACTTGTAGTTTATTTTGAACATGGTTAATTCGCTTTTGTCTAAATTGGATATCAAAAATATTCAGCGAGCGATAGTTTAGAAGGAGTGCAAGCTCGTTAGAATAGGTATTGAAAACCGACTGTAAAACTGTTTGCCGTCGCTGATTTACCATTAACGTGATTGACAAAATCAAAGACTACAGCACTATTTTGATTTAGAGCAAAATGGACTCCCGCCCCTACACTCATTCCTGATTCACTCACCGTATTTTGTGCTTGCTTATCCAAACTAAATGTCGAATAGCCGAGCAGCCCATAAAGTGCTGCGCGCGGTGTTACCGGTAAATTACCTTTAACAAATACACTGCCCATTTTATCAAGATTGAGTGAGTTATCACGTTTTACCGACGCTCCATAACGCCCTTCAACGGCAAGGTAATCATTAAAAAAATAGCCTGCTTGTAGTGCAACAGAAGGAATTGCTCCTTTTGCAAACAAAGACAAATCATTAGGCTCATACTCAACCCGCTGATAACCAACTAAAATACCAGCGTAAGCGTTAGCCATTGCTGCAGAAGGGGTTAAGACAGTTGCTAGCAAAATAGCATGAATACAATTTCGAAATAAATACATAGCAGATCCTAAAAAGGCCAGTTTTGCTCTACGCTTTGCGCACGATGCTTTACAAGTCAGGTAGAAAGCACTCTCTAAATATTAAATATCTATCTTGAGCAGCGCTATTGATGCTTGCAAAATCAATTGCATAACAAGGTTATCGATAATAACTAGCCATTCTTTACTAAAAAACACGCTACCGCCCGAAGGTATTACGCAAAAACCTCAGTAGTGCGAATAATAAACAAAGCCATAACAATTAGTTGCATCTAAATGGCTATGGCTTTATTCATTTCTAAGTTTAAAATAACTTGCCTAAAAATAATTTTCATTATGCCTTTGAGCTAGAAAATCGGCAAGCTCTTTCATAAAACTGCGCAATTCTATTTCTATTAGCATATATATTATTATCCTTAATGCTGACAGAAGTTAACTTTCATATCACGAATCTTTTTAAATCGTATCAATATTTTTATATTTTGGAAAAAACACAAAACTTAATATAATAACTTGATTTTTAAAGAACTTAATTTATTGCAGCTGCTTATCCAACTATGTTATTATAATTTAGTTAAAATTAAATACTCTCCTAGCATTAAGGACTCATAGTTATGAAAAAATTATTGATCGCTGCAATGAGCTTTGCTGCTCTGTGTGCCCCAGTTTTGTCAGCTCAAGAAGCTGCTGGTAGTGCGGCGGCTGCATCAACTGCTGCTGTTGGTACTGTTTCAGCTAAAGCAGTAGGCGCAACAGCCGCTGTTGCCGCTATCGGCATTTTAGCTATCGATGTTTCAAACAACACGAGCACAAGCACAACGACGACTACCGGAACAAGATAATTATTTGAATGCTCCTCTTAAGGTGAGTAAACTCAACTCACCTTTTTCCTGTTTTAAGCCAGATTTATATGGTGTCAAAAAGTTGAACACTTTATTTTCTTGGCAATGCGTGCATTATTAATATGAAATTAATACGCAACTACTCTTACCTGTATATCATTTTATTTAGCCTTACTAGCGGCTGCAGCCAAAAATTAGATATCGTTACCAACACGGCTAAGGCCGCGTTTTTATCAGCACCTGACGTTACCCTAAGCAACGAGCATATCAAAGACTCGCCCTATGCCAGCATCTACGCTAAGCTAGAAGGCAGTCCGCGAGCCTTTATGGTATTAGGTTTCATTGAAAAAAGCGCTAGCGCGCCGATCAAAAGGCAACCTTTGCAGCAGCTCAAATGGATCTCCGCCAACAAAGAAATGATCGTGACAGAAGCGGGGCGAATTGTGAAAACGGCCAATTTTAGAGCCGGTAATCTGCTAGCAAGCTATTCTGATAAGCCAGATCCACTTGCATTAGGCCTGCTTGATCCTGCAACACCAAAAACGTGGCAGCGGCAAATCGATTGGACTCCCGGTAATAACCAAGGCGTTACTGTTGAGTCAGTTTTTACTGCTAAAGGCGAGCAAACGATTACCATATTAGATACCAAAATCAATACCTACTATTTCACAGAATTGATCACTTTTGTCGGTAAAAATAAAAAATTTATTAACGAATATTGGCTGGATAAACAAAGTGGCCGTGTCTTGAAAAGCAAACAGCTTATCACGCCGGTGCTACCACCTATGACCATCACTGAATTAAAATCCATTATTTCCCATGAAAAATAACACTTTTACATCGTGGCTAAAATATCGACCATTACGCCGCATACTTGCTGCTAGTTGCTTATTTTTATTCACGATGGAACCTGCGCTGGCAGCATTTTCCATGCAAGTGTGGAGTAGCAATAATACTCCCCTTATTGCGCCACTCTTTTTTTCAAAGAGCGCTCAGCTGCAAACAATTGTTGAGCAAGCAATTGGCCAAATTACCCCAAAAGAGGGTAGCGCGAAAATAGCAAGTAAGCCCCATACCAGCGACGCCGTTTTTTGGGCGGGGGCACGCCTTTTTCAACACCAAAACCAAACCGCACTGCTTGATAACGTATTACAAAAAATCAACGTATTAAAACAAGAAAAGGCCAAGCACGCGCCCCTGATCCAATCGCTAAACGCGCTGCAAATATTTCTCGAACAATCTACTTTTTACGCGCCGCTAGTTAATGACATAGATCTAGACAATCTGCGGCTGGGTGTTATCGCAGATCCAAAAATTGAACAAGATGCAATATTGATACTGCCGATGCGCGCCCCTTTTGTTTGGGTTGTTGGCGCGCTGCCACGCCCTATTCAATTGGTGCATAAATCCCAAGCTAGCGCCCGTGACTACGTCGTACACGCATCGCCATTGACATTGCTTGGTATCGATACAGTGGTAGTTATCGCGCCTAACGGCGTAACTAGCGATTACCCCATCGCTTATTGGAACAACGACAACGCAGCCGTTGCGCCTGGCTCTATTATCTACGTTCCCTATAAAAATTTACCCAAGAACATGAAAGATTTGAATGCCGAAATCGTTCAGCTTCTCCAATCGCGAGTCATCTAAAATACCAAGCCGTCTTTTTCAGCTTTCGACCATCGCTTTGTTTTTAAGCCAAACTCTGCCAGCGCATGCGGCGCCCTTTACTCCGACACGCGGAGATTTTGGTGGCATTGGCCTGATGCAGATGCCAACTGGGCGGATGGCCGCGCACGGGGATTTTTCACTTGGCGCAAGCTTTAACCACGACTACCAACACTACTCTGCTGCGCTACAGCTAATGCCTTGGCTTGAAGCGAGCATTCGCTATTCACGTACACCTAACCGTCTTTACAGCGATGATCCCACCTTTAGCAACGATAATATCTACACCGATAAAGGCTTTGATCTTAAGTTTCGTCTATTCAAAGAGAGTTTTTGGCTGCCAGAAACTTCGCTCGGTTTAAAAGATATTTCAGGGACAGGGCTTTTTGATAGTGAATATATCGCAGCATCAAAGCATATTGGTCCATTTGATGTGACCCTTGGCGTTGGATTTGGTTACATCGGCAACAGTGGCAATCTATTTGGCGATAAAACGTCGGCTGACTGTGGCCGAGGCGCAGGCTTTTCAGGTCAGGGCGGCGGCTTAGACTACCAGCGCTGGTTTCAAGGCTGCGCAGCACTTTTTGCAGGGGTTGAATATCAAACACCTTGGCAACCACTACGCATTAAGCTTGAATACGACGGCAATGACTACACTAATGAGCCTTTTTTGCTCTCTGCACGGCGGGAAATTCGCCAAGATACACCTATCAATGTCGGGTTAACCTACCAGCTTAAGCAATGGGGCCAATTTCAGGCCAGCTACCAGCGCGGCAATACGGTAAACCTTGGCTTTTATTTATCGACCAACTTCAATAACATATCTCAATCTTGGAGCGATGCACCAAAAGCCTCTTTAGCAGCAAACAGCAAATCAATTGATGAAATCGATTGGTTTACCCTCTCTAAAGAGCTCGAAAAAAGTGCAGGGTATAAGGCTTCGCAAATTTACGCCTCAGATCAAGAAATCACACTTGTAGCAAGCCAAAATAACTACCGCGATCGAAATATCGCCTATGATCGCACCGCAGCTCAAGTGATAAATAGCGGAGCCACAGTAAAGAAAATAAAAATCATCGAGCAAAGTGGTAATTTTGCATTAACTCAGACCAGTATCGATACAGAAAAATATAAAGCGCTTTCTGAGCAAAATATTGTAAATGAAAAACTCGCTGACGCTATTACTCATGAAACGGTTACGCCTAAAAAATATATTTCTGGCAAGCCGCTCCTTGACCCAGAAAATAATAAACGCCTTTCATATGGGGTGTCGCCGACATTACAGCAATCCATCGGTGGCTCTGAATCTTTTTATTTATTTAATGTCGG
>JBOFXO010000319.1:0-2959 GCA_051654185.1 Vibrionaceae bacterium
CCATTTTCGCCTCTTGCTCACTAAAACCGCGGCGCGTAATAGCTGGCGTGCCGATCCTGATCCCTGAGGTAACAAGCGGACCGCGCGGATCATTAGGGATGCTATTTTTATTCACCGTAATATTTGCTGACCCAAGCAAAGCATCAGCTTCTTTACCTGTGATATTTTTGTCAACTAAATCAACTAAAAACAGATGATTTTGCGTGCCACCTGAAACGATTTTGTAACCGCGTTTTTTAAATTGCGCCGCCATCGCTTTAGCATTATCTAACACAGCTTGCTGATAAACTTTAAATTCTGGCTCCATCGCCTCTTTAAAAGCAACCGCTTTTGCCGCGATAACGTGCATCAGCGGGCCGCCTTGACCACCTGGGAAAACGGCAGCATTAAGCTTTTTATAGATAGCTTCGCCTGCATTAGACAAAATAAGCCCGCCGCGCGGCCCAGCTAAGGTTTTGTGCGTTGTACTTGTCACAACGTGTACAAATGGCAGTGGCGATGGATACACGCCCGCAGCAACCAGTCCTGCAACATGCGCCATATCAACAAACAAATAAGCGCCTACAGAATCGGCAATTTCACGCATTTTAGCCCAATCGGCAAGCTGCGAGTAAGCAGAAAATCCGCCAATGATCACCTTTGGCTGATGAATGTGCGCAAGCTCTTGCATCTGCTGGTAATCGATAAGGCCATTTTCATCTATACCATAGCCGATAACATTGTAATTTTTGCCAGAAAAATTGACCGGAGAGCCGTGTGTTAAATGACCACCTTCCGCAAGACTCATGCCTAGCACAGTATCGCCTGGGTTTAAAAGCGCCATATAAACCGCGCTATTTGCTTGTGAGCCTGAGTGTGGCTGCACGTTAGCATACTCACAAGAAAACAGCTCGCATGCTCGCTCAATCGCTAGTTGCTCGGCCTTGTCAACAAATTCACAGCCACCATAAAAACGCTTTCCTGGGTACCCTTCGGCGTATTTATTGGTCAGTTGTGAACCTTGCAGCTGCATAACGCGAGCACTGACATAGTTTTCTGACGCAATAAGCTCAATGTGCTCTTCTTGACGTCTTTTTTCTTCTTCAATGGCCGCAAATAATTGTGGGTCAAATTCGGCCACATCCGCATGACTATCTAGCATCGCCAGCTCCTGCAATAAAAATAGAATATAATATAACCTTGTAATGATACTCGAGCAATGCTAAGCATTTTTCCTAAATCAAAACAATTAATTAAATTTGTTTATCCGCTTATTTAATTTCACTCGCGCACGCAGCGCATAAAGAGCAAAATGGATTAAATAGTGCAGATAAGACCACGCATAGAACTTGTAAATTAAAGCATGTAAATAAAAAAATAAGCCCGACGCAGATCCTATTTCTTTGAGTTATAACAAAATTGAAATAATCCACTAAAATTAATGCCAGTATTTGTTTAATTATTTTTTGTTATAACAGGCTAAACGCTTGAGTTAAGCGAAAATATTACAACATATTAATTTATTTGAAAATATCTGACAAAAATGGGGAATTTCACCTTATTTTACACTCATTTACATGCAACTTAGCTTTTTGTTGTGCAGAATAAACGAAAGCATGTTCAATTTTCACGTGCAACCATTTAACAACTATGGGTGAGAACAATAATGGCAAGTAGCACACCTCCTTCTTCTGGCAGAAATACTCCTGTTTCTGCTGTCGATGCATCGCAAGTCGACCAAACTCAAGATTCCAGTTCTAATGCTACTAGCAGCATGCCCATAGTTAATGTTTCTGCTAGTAGTGATGCTCCTGTGACCGCTACAACAAGCACAACTGCAAGCGTTGGAGACACTGCTAGCCAAAGTAGTGGGCCAGTTGTGCTTACTCTACGCGGATTCCCTACCGAACCAACAGACGTCGAACAACAAGCTATTGCACCAATAACGGTTGCGCAAATGACTGATGCGCAAGTTAGCAACACCCTTCTATCACCAGTGATGTTAGACAATTCCGGATTCAGTGCAGATACAACGCGCTTTACTTCAGAAAATAGCACGGCTCTTGCTAGCTTTGCGTTAACATTGGAGCTCGATTCAACCTTATTTGTTAGGTCTGATGGCGATGGCAGTGTCCCTATTGTCCACGCATCAGGTCACTCTACCCGCTCTATGCAGCAAGCCATAGATAGAGCACGATCAGTTCCAAGTACCAACGATTTTATTCGTTTGTTCGATGGAGGGCACTTTGCACTACTGACTATTGATGGTGCCCGTCAGATTTTACAACGACATGAAGACCAATTAAGTTCAGCGGCACTACCTATAGAACCTGATAGAAGCAGCAGAAGAGACAGTGATCCTGATGCCGGAGCCAGCACAAGTTTGCCAATAAGCGAACCTTCAGCGCTTGACACAGAAGGCCTATACGCAACAATACAAAAAACTCGTACAGCGCCACAAGAAGCTGCAAGCCGCACGCCTTCAATAACAAGCACTGCGCAAGCAATGCCGTTAAGCGAACCCACATATGTGGAGATTGGCGAGCTTTCCACTGCCCCAGATTCAACAGCGTCTGAAGGAGCAACGGCTACACCGGCAACTGTCTCTCTTGATGATTTCAATATACCTCCGTTCTCAGGCGAAACGCCAACACCTGAGCAAATAGACGCTCAGATAGCAGCTCTCAGCATGACAATGGCTACGCTGGCTCAAGAAATTAGCGCATTAGATGCCGATTCAGAACAAACTGGTACCGAGCAGCCATCAGGTACGGTAAGAACAGCAAGTGGTAGAACGCCAGCTTCTTCTCTATCTCCCGTATTTATGTCATCCGCAAGTGGCATAGATGGTGCGCGTTCTGGAGAAGCAAGTAGCAGCACCGATGCTCAAGCTTCTCAGGCGACAGATGAGAGTGTGGTACCGTTCACGCAAGCAAGCTCCACTGTACCATTTGTAGCACCATCTCAACGCAGAGCATCA
>JBOFXO010000320.1:0-8410 GCA_051654185.1 Vibrionaceae bacterium
TCCACAGACCAGTGCACTTTGTTGGCAAGTAAAGCACTGCGAAGCTTTGGCAATCCCCACACAAGCCATTGCTGCATGCTTTTTTTATCCGGCGTTTGCAAAATAAGTTGCCAGTGAAAAAAACCTGCCATGCGTGCAATGGCGGGGCTAAAAGGCCCCAGCACAAAACCCAGCTCGGGCGCGCAAGTTTGCAAAATCTCACGCGCAGTTTGCAAAAATTGCTGCGCCTGCTCGCTATCGTGCGCTTTAGCGCGCAGCAAACAAAAGCTACTAAAGGGTGGCAGCTCTGTCGACTTTCGCTCCAAGAGCGCCTGCGCGGCAAAGTGTGCGTAGTTCTTGTGCACCAGCGCTTTTAGTAAAGGATGCTCAGGGTGGCGAGTTTGCAGCAAAACTGTGCCCGGCCTGCTAGCGCGTCCTGAGCGGCCTGCGACTTGCACAAAGAGCTGCGCGAGCTTTTCTGGCGCGCGAAAATCTTGCGAAAACAGGGCGCTGTCGACGTCAATCAGCGCGACTAGCGTGATCTGCGGAAAATGGTGCCCTTTGGCGAGCATTTGCGTGCCGATCACGATTTGGCACTCTTTTTGGTGGATAGCTTCAAGGTGACGTTCAAAGGCGCCTTTGCGCTGAGTGCTGTCTCTATCGATACGTAGCGTGCGATATTGAGGAAAAAGGGTGCTGAGCGTCTCTTCGAGCTTTTCGGTGCCGGTCCCAACGCTGATAAGCTGTGATTTTTCGCAGTTAGGGCATTGCTGTGGCAGCGGCTTTTGTCCCTGACAGCGATGGCAACGCAGCGCATTGTGCTTTTGATGTAAGGTGTAACTTGTGTCGCAGCGTGGGCACTGCGCAGTCCAGCCGCAGGCGTGGCACATTAATACAGGGGCAAAGCCGCGCCGATTTAAAAACAGCATCACTTGGTTGCCCGCTTGCAGGTGCTCACGCATCTGCTCAAGTAATGGTGCACTAAGGCCAGCTTGCAGGCGCAAATTGCGCATGTCGATAATGGCTTGCCGCGCAGGTTTTGCGTTGCCAGCGCGCTGGGTAAGGGTTAGATGATGGTATTTTTTATTTGCCGCGTTGTGCAGGCTCTCTAAAGAGGGGGTCGCAGATCCTAGTACAATCGGAATATTCTCGCGCTGCGCGCGCAGCACAGCAAGGTCGCGTGCATGGTAGCGCAGAGTGTCTTGCTGTTTATAAGAGTCATCGTGCTCTTCATCAACAATGATCATGCCAAGCGCTTGAAATGGCGAGAAAAGCGCGCTGCGCGTGCCAATAATAATAGCGACTTCATTTTGCAAAGCCGCTTGCCATGCGGCAAGACGCTCGCTGTCATTAAGCTTTGAGTGCAGCGCGATAACCGGCACATTAAAGCGCGAGCTAAAGCGCTCGATGAGCTGCGGGGTTAAGCCAATCTCGGGCACAAGTAGCAGCGCTTGACGCCCCTTAGCTAAAATGGGCTCAAGCACGTTAAGGTAAACTTCTGTTTTTCCTGAGCCTGTTACGCCATCAAGCAAATAGCAGGCAAAGCTGTCGCTGTGGTTAATGGTTGAGACCGCAAGTGCCTGCTCGGCCGATAGCGTTTTTGGCGCTTGCAAGCGCGAATAAGTTTTCGCCCATGCTTGTGGAGCGCAGCTTATTTTTTCAACCAGCCCTTTTTCGTGCAGTGCTTTGATGATTGAAGCGCTGATCTGTGGCGTTGTGTCTGGCTGTGGACCATGGCGTAAAAATTCAAGTAGTTGCGCTTGTTTAGGCGCGCGTTTAAGAGCGTCACACGCTGTGTTTTTGCCTAAAGTTGTCAGCTGCCAGCTGTGGCATTCGCGCGCGGCCTGCGTTTTGCCTTGCCGCAGCAGCGTTGGCAGCGTGAGGTGTAAGGTTTCACCTAGTGGGTAGTGGTAATAGCGCGCAGCCCAAAGCACAAGCTCAAAAAGCGCTTTTGGCCAAAGTGGCTTTTCATCAAGCACGCTAATAATGCGTTTTAGCTTGGAAAACTCAAAATCGCTGCTTGTTTTTAGTGCCAGTACAATGCCGACCAGTTTGCGAGCGCCAAAAGGGACAATAACGCGTCCGCCAATGATCGGGATCTGCGCCCCTAGGCGGTAATCAAACAGTTTATGTAGCGGCACGGGAAGCGCAATTTCAGCAATGGTCGGCGTCATATAAGTAATTTCAAAAATAACAGCCGTTAGTGTACTTACCCTTTTTAAAGCTGCAAGTTTTGCGTTGTTAATAAAAGAGTTGCTAACGGTGGCAAGCTTGATTAAAATTTGCGCCCTTATATGCCCAACTGTTTGTTGCTGTGATGGGGCTCAAGTCAAATTGCCGCAATCAAGTGATGGGTGATGTTAATTGCGTGTGGTGCCTAGGTGGACTAGGAGAGCGACACGCTCGCATAGAGATAGAGCCAATGAAAACTGATATTCATCCAGCTTACAGCGAAGTGAACGCAAAATGTTCTTGCGGCAACACTTTCAAATTCAAAACCACGTTGGGCCGCGACATTAACCTTGACGTGTGTGACAAGTGCCACCCATTCTACACTGGTACTCAGCGTGTAGTGGATACAGGCGGCCGAGTTGAGAAATTCAAAAACCGTTTTGGTATGATGGGCAGCAAATAAGCCTGTTGTCTGTTCGTAAAAAAGAGCATTTTTATGCTCTTTTTTATTTTGTGTATAAAACGTATCGACACAAAAAAGCCCTTCTTGCGAAGGGCTTATTTTTATTTTAATAAAGTGCTGCTGCGTTAGATTTTCGCCCAAGCGTCAGTCCATGCAGACCCTACCCCTGGCTCGTAGTGAGCAGGAGATGCGCCGCACCAACCGCTTGCAGGCCAAGGTTTACACTCGTAGTTAGCGCCGCGATTGCTCACGCGATCGCCGGCTTGGTAAGGAGATCCTAGCAAGTAAGCAGGGTAGTCACCACCGCCTTGTTGCTGCTCTGTCAAATCAACAGAAAAACGCTGCTCTACGCTTGCTTCGCCATCAGCCGTCCCTGTTATCACGACGTTATAGCTGCCAGCGGTAAGATTGCTGCCTTGCAGCGCGATGCTATGATTGCCGTTAATAAGCGCGCTGCTTTCGCTGTAGATCTGTCCATTTTGCTCAAGTACGGCTGTGATCTGTACCGGATTGTGCGTCGCAATGGCAAACCCTATGGTCACTTGCCCGCTTGCAAGGGGGTAGCTGCTGTTTATGCCCGTGACTGTAAAGTTGCTGCTGATCTCACCGCTAGGTGGCGGCGTGCTGCCGCAGTCACTGTCGCCGATGCTGCGCCATACGCCCCATTCGCCGTTTTTGCCTGGCTCTTCGTTTTGTGTCCACCATTGTGCTTGCCACAATTTGCCGTTGTGCGAAACTTCATCATTTTGCACGTAAACGCCTGTTGCAAGCCATGGGTTATCACAAGTTGCGCCTTGCTCTTTGACTGTAACGCGGCGTGATTGTGTGACAGTTTGCCCAGCACTGTCTGTGATTGCGTAGTTAAGTTGGTATTGACCGGCAACGCTGGTGTCGACTTGACCGCTGAGTACAATGCGCGCCGTTAAATCGCCATCTTCCTCGTCAGAAGCAGATACGCCAGCGAGTGGATTGAATGTGTTGTTAATTGCAGTGGTGACGTCATTAACTCCGGTTAGAACAGGCTTGCTGTTATACACCTCGACGTTACGCGCTTTTTCTGTGGTATTTTTGTCGCTGTCTGTCACTTTGTAGATAAGTGTGTAGATACCCATTCGCATTGGATCAACGCTGCCTTCAACTAAGATCTGCGAGGTTAAATCGCCGTCTTCGCTGTCTTGCGCGCTGACACCGGCATAGACGTCAAATGCTGTGCCTTGTTTGATGCGAATATCGTTAACGCCGTCAAATACAGGCTTGCCGTTTTCAAGTGGTGGCGTAATCGTTTGATCGTGAATAAACGGACCATAAGTTTTGATAAAGGAGCTGTCGTAGCTTTGGCCTGCACTATTTTTACCGATATCCCAGTTGATTGACCAGGTCATCACGCCGCGTAGAGGCTGTTTTTGCTGGGCTAATTTATTGAAAGCGTTAAACAGTTTTTGTGGTTCTTTTACAAATCCCGTAGCTGCTGCGTCGATATTGCTTGGGATCCCAAACACCAGTTTATTGTGTGGGATCTTATAAAAGCCGCGTGTACCATTGATCAGCGAGTCGGACATGTAGTAAATGAACTCTTCTTTGAGCGCATCGTTATTTTGTGCAATCCAGCCTACGCCATCAATGTAAAGGCCGTCGCCACCTTGGTTATAAAACTGAGGGTTGATCCAGTCGTAGTAACCTTCAAGCCCTTCAAGATAGGGAATATACGCACCGCCTGTCACAAGGTAAGGAAATTCTGGCGCCATGGTGATGAGGAAATTTTTACCTTGAGCGCGGTAATGATCTTTAACGATGCGCAGCGCTGCTGGAATAACGGTTTGGTTGTCAGCAGCGGTAACAGCGGTTTGCTCAAGATCAAGGTCAATACCATCAAAACCGTAAGTTTCTACTTGGCGAATGATCTCGTCGGCAAATGCTTGCTCTTGCCCTTTGCGCAGCTCAATGTGCGCATCTGCGCCGCCTAAAGCTAACAAGACCGCGCGCCCTTGGCTGTTAAGCTTGCCAATTTGCTCGATAAATTGGGCCTCAGTCATGCCTGTTTCAGCAGCAAGAACGAAGGTGGGAATAGGATTGCTGCCGTGTACTTTCATGAATGAAACGTCAACGACGTTATAGTGAGGGTTAATTTTTTCAAGTGTTACACAAGGCGAAAGACCATCTTGATAGCCTGAGCCGCCGCACCAGTTATGCCAATAGCCGACAACGACACCGGCACTTGGATTAACCATTTCTTGACCTTGAATTGCACTTGCTTGCACGAAAACAGGACTGAGGGCAAAAAGGCACCCTAGCAATGACAAATTAAATCTTTTCATTAAGTTAACTCCATCTCTGAGTTGAGCTCGTTAAAATTTTTTAATGAATAATGATGTTTTTTTAATTGTATTGAGTGGTGAAGCCGTAGCCAGAATTTCATTTTGTGTCTAAAAGAGCAAGCAAATTGAGATTAAATATTGTGAAATCAGACGCATTTTTGGAAGTTGCATATTCGGCAAAAAATTTTGCCAAAATATGCAAAAAGATGTGATTAACTATCTGAATAAAAAAGTAATTTACTTTTAATGTGGTGAAGGAGCGAGTGCTCCTTCAATATCATTGTGATGGATCAGAGGATGAGCTGCTAGAGCTAGTTTTATAGTAAATCCAAATGGTTAAAAGCATGGTAGCCATAATAGAGATAAAGTTGCTGCCAAGCTCAGGTTGCTCCATGCGGATAAAAGCAGACTGTCCAAATATCCCGACTAAAAAGCAGGAGAGTAAAATCGGCAGGCTTTCTAGCAGCGAGCTTTGCTTATGCAGATCATAAAGCGCCGAGGCGGCTAACAGTAAGGAAGTAAGAGGGAAGAGAGAAAAAGAGACGGCGTCGGTGAAAAGTCCCGCCCAAGACGCACAAAGACTGGCCCCACAAATAGCTGCTAACAGTAGAGATTTGCGTTCTGAAGAAATACGCTGAGTCATAATGTCACCTATAGTAATTGCTGTTCACGTTCTTTTTGATAGGTCTGCATTCCTTTTTCTAGCATCCTAAGCTGAAATATCAGCCGGTTAGCTAACAAAGTGCGAGCCGTTTTATCCACAAGATCTAAAGCTTCTGCGCCAGAGCTAAATACTAAAGTGACACAAGCTTGTGCTTGGCTGTAGGCGTCATCTGCGCTGATCTTTGATCTTTCTTGAAAATATTCACAAAGCTCAGCAACAAAGTGGTCAATTTCGCGTGCAACGGCGGTGCGAAATGCTGCTGAAGTTCCTGAGCGCTCGCGCAGTAGCAAGCGAAAAACGTTAGGGTTGGAGTCGATAAATTCCATAAAGGTTTCGACTGAGGTGCGAATGACGCTGCCTTGCGCTGCGATGCGAAGACGAGCTTGGCGCATGAGCTGGCGTAAAAGCAGGCCGCCTTCGTCAACCATTGTCAGCCCAAGTTCATCCATATCGCGAAAATGGCGATAAAAAGAGGTTGGCGCAATGCCTGCTTCACGCGCGACTTCGCGCAAACTTAAACTTGAAAAGCTTCGCTCTGCACTTAGCTGGGCGAATGCTGCTGATATCAGTGAATGGCGGGTTTTCGCCTTTTGTTCTGCTCGAATGCCCACAAATAGTCGCTTAGTTGATTGTAATTGTATGAATATACTGATTTTTAACGACAAATTCAGTAAGCGCCTAGCATTTGCTGCCTTTAGGATGGGAGCAATGCTTGCTTTTTGCTATTTTTTATTCGCACTTGCTTAAAGTTAGCCATTAAAGTTGATCAAATATTGGCCACTGATATTTGGCCGTCCCAGCCATCCAAGCTGCCTTTTAAGATCGGCGGGCATGGCGCTACCTGGTTTTAATTTGCCAAAAATTTTATAACGTCCGCTTGGCGCAAAAGAGAAATCAATATCAGTTTGCACGGCGTCAGAGTTGTTAGACAAATTCATTTTTAGGCTTTTATTGTCGCAAGATAATTTTGCAATCGCTGTGTCAACATTGAGCGCGCCAAGCGGGGATTGAATATTGGCGTCGGTCCAGCGCAAGTTGCCTGAAAGCTCGTCACACCACAGGTTACTAAAGCGGTAGTAGGGGATCTGCGCCGTAATAAGGCCGCTGCTTGTGATGGGAAAAGGGTATCGCGCTAAGCTATCGATAAGCGTGCTTGGTATTTTTCCATTAAAATCGATGAGGTATTTTCCAAGAAAACCGATGCCAACTGCGCCTTGCGCTTGTAGCTGATTGTCGCTTGCAAGCTTTACGTCGAGCTCTAGTTTACCGATCAAGAGTTTTAGTGAGTTGAGCTCCCAGCTGAGTTTTCCAAGTTTAATGTTATTCCAGCGCACATCGTGCACCGCGCCATTCCACAAGGTGCCGTCGCTGCGGCCTAAGGAGAGCTGGGCTGATCGGGGGAGTTTTTCTATGATAAATTGGGCGGGCACATGGGCAATAGCACTGACAACAAAAACAACTAGTAGCAGTGCTAGTAACGCAAATTTCATTTTACTCTCGGCTTAGCTGTAACTTTCTGATCTCTACCATACCAGATACATCTGTTTTGTTTAATTCAATTAGCTTTGGATGAATAGCATATTTTTTTTCAAGTTCATCAAGCCATTGTAATAAGCGGGTGAATGATGTTGGCTTTAGTTGTACATCCAGATCTTCTTTATTGGACTGCAATTTATCAATTTCAATTTTATAGCGGCTGGATGTTTCTGTAACCGCCTGATTAATAGGGAAACTTGTGTTGACTGTTGAACTTGAGGTGCGCTTAAGCATTTGAAGCTGCTCAGCTTTGTCTGCAACAAAACTGTTGAGCTCCTGCTCTGCGGCTAAGTTCGTTCTAGCAAGATTTGCCCGCTTATAAAGCGGGTTTATTAGGCCAAAGTAAAAAATGCAGATGATCAGCACAACTGCTGCGATCATGATGCCGCGCTGCTCTTGCTGCGAACGCGCTTGCCAGTAAGCTAAAATCTTTTCCATTGCTACTCCTTGCTGAGGACAAACGCGCCGGTCACTTTATCGTTTGCGCGGTTGAGCTGGCCTAAGTTGGTTTTGAATTTTTCAGAAAACAGGCTGCGCAGTTTTTCAAAATCGGCAAAATCCTTACCCTGAGCATTAAAACTAAATTCGTTTTTTGTATACTCAAATTTTATGGTATTTAGCGTGATATTCGGTGATTGCTGTAGCAAAGGGCCAATGTTTGCAAGCCATACCAGCATGCTACTTTTATTGCCAGAGCCTGATAGCGACTCAACCTCGGTTTCTAGCGCGCGCTTTAAGTAGCTTGTTGTAGGAAAGCGTTTCACATTAGGCAACGCGGCCTTTGTCATCTGCATAGTTTGCTGATTGAGCGCTTTGACTTGTTTTTCTAAACGAAAGATATCAATACTTTGCTCAACAACAAGTACAGTGATAAGCACTAGCGCAGCAATGCCGACATTGCGCCAGTAGCGAATGTACTTAAGGTATTGATTGCTAGGGCGGTAGCGGCCGCTTAGTAAGTTAAATGGACAAGCCAACGCGCCGCGCGTCAGTACTTCCATGACCAGCTCTTCTGGGGCAAGCTGCCAGTTTTCCGCATCGTGTGCGGGCTTACCACTGTAGCTTATCACTTGAGGAAGTGAGTCTTCGCTTTGATCTTGCAAGCTTTTAAATATGATCGGCAGTAGCGACTCTTCTGCAGAGAATCCTTGGGCATGCTCTGTGCGCACAAGCCACCTGCTGTGCAGCAGCGCCGCGGTAAATTGCCCTTCATGCTCTGGCAAGCACAGACAATCTGGCAAAATGGCTTTTGGATTGAGCTCTGCTTGAGTGAGCGCCGCA
>JBOFXO010000321.1:0-10761 GCA_051654185.1 Vibrionaceae bacterium
AATAATGTCGATAAAAAACGCACCAACCATCGGCACCACTAAAAACGCCAAATGTGATGGGCCAAAATGGTGCGTTACCGCTTGCATATTGGCAATCGCTGTTGGGGTTGCGCCAAGACCAAAACCGCAATGTCCTGCAGCAAGCACCGCCGCATCATAGTTTTTACCCATGACAGGAAAAGTCACGAAAATCGCATACAGCGCCATCGCCACAGTTTGCATAAGCAGCAAAATAAAGATCGGTAATGCTAATCGTGCCAGATCCCACAATTTTAGGCTCATCAGCGCCATCGCCAAAAAGAGTGACAAACTCACATTGCCAAACAAAGAGATCTGGCGATCGTTCACCTCACGAAGCTTAGAGTAGGTCAAAACGTTACGCAGCAAGCCACCTAAAAAGAGCACGCAGACGAAAACAGGTAACTCAAGCATGCTGCCCTTTAAATATTGCGCAAGCAGCTCGCCACATTTTAAGCAGACGACGATCATGCCGAGCGTTTCAATGAGGCTCATTGTCGTAAATGGTCGCTCAGAATCAGGCATTTCAAAGCCTTGCGGCACTTCACTTTCGTTATACTGCGCGCCGGGAACCTCAACTTTACTCACGAGGTAACGCGCAACAGGGCCGCCAATAAGGCCACCTAAAACCAAACCAAAAGTCGCACACGCCAGCGCAAGCTCTGCTGCAGACTGCACATTGTACTTATCGGCAAAAGTCGCGCTCCACGCAGCTCCTGTACCATGTCCTCCGGATAAAGTGATTGAGCCGGCTAAAAGCCCCATATGCGGCTCTAACCCTAAAATTTTTGTCATGCCAACGCCCAAGGCGTTTTGCACGATAAGCAGCCCCGCCACCACAACTAAAAAGAGGGCGACCGCCTTACCACCTTTTCTTAAGGTAGCAATATCAGCAGAAAGGCCAATCGAAGCAAAAAAAGCGAGCATCAGCGGCGTTTGCATACTGGTATCAAAACGTAATTCCATTTCGAAGAAATAGCGCAGCAATAAAATAACCATCGCCACAATAAGGCCACCAGCAACCGGCTTTGGTATATTAAATGTACGTAAAACCTCAACGTGATTAACTAACATGCGACCTAGCAGCAACACAAAAATTGCTGCAATGAGAGTGGCGTAAGAATCGAACTGTAGCATTCACACTCCTGTACTAACAGCGGTAAACCTCAGCAAGGCTGCGGTAAAACCTGCAACACCAATAAAAATAAAATTTCAATTGATTATATTTTTAAATCGCACCATTACTGAATAACGGCAAGAAGCAGCTTGCCACACTCCTAGCAATAGGGCAATGAAACAGGACTAGCATTGTCCTCCTTAACCGCTAAAAAACGAAGCCTTATTCAAAAATATAAATAAGAACAATGTTTAATAAATGCTTGCTGCTCTTCTTATCACTATTAATTTCATGCATATAAATAAGGCTTGATAATTATTTTCGATATTTACCAAGCTCTAGATTTTCTAGCCAAACGCTTTCTTTGATTGCCTAGCGAAATAATTTTTAACCATTATTTTATTGGATAAATCCCCCCATCCGTCTAGAATGGCCAAGCTCTTGGGGAGCTTTTACCTAAATTAGGGGTAACGGCTGAGATGGCTTTGCTAAACCCACCGACCTGATCCAGATAATACTGGCGTAGGAATGAGACCGCGCACGGCGCAGTTCATCCTCGCACTTAATGCGAGAAAAATATGAAAAATACCATTATCACCTGTTTTATCAGCGCGTTAACTTTTAGCGTGCCTGCAGCGCAAGCCGCAACCACTGCGGCATCCCCCGCAGCGCTCACAGTCTACACTTATCGCTCATTTGCAAGCGAATGGGGGCCTGGGCCACAGCTAAAGCAAAGTTTTGAAAAAGAGTGTCAATGCCAGCTCAATTTTGTTGCGCTTGATGATGGCGTAAGCCTTGTCAACCGGCTGCGCCTTGAGGGCAATAAAAGTAAGGCCGACGTCGTACTTGGCCTAGATAAAAATCTTACCGCGCTGGTAAAATCAACCGGCCTTATTGCGCCACACCATGTAGATACCAGCATGATGACTGATCGCTGCTGGTCTGATCTTGATTTTATCGCCTACGATCACAGCTATTTTGCTTTTATCTATGACAAAAAACGCCTGAAAGCGCCGCCCACAAGCTTTGATGCGCTACTTGCGTCAAATGTTAAAATTATCTACCAAGATCCGCGCACATCGAGCGTGGGGCAAGGGCTACTTTTATGGATCAAAGCGCTGTATGGTGATGCAAGCGCGCCGGTATGGAAAAAACTGGCGCAAAAAACGGTCACCGTGACCAAAGGCTGGTCAGAAGCTTACAGCCTATTTTTAAAGGGCGAAGCCGATATGGTGCTCTCCTACACAAGCTCACCACTCTACCACTTGCTGCAAGAAAACGAAACGCGCTACGCCAGTGCCTATTTCACCGAAGGCCATTACCAACAAGTAGAAGTCGCAGCTCAGCTTAAAACCAGCAGTAACCCTCAACTTGCCAAGCAATTTTTAACATTTTTGCTCAGCGACTCAGCGCAGCTATTGCTTGCGACGCGTAACTACATGTACCCAACCATGCCCATCGCACTACCAGACGCTTACCAAGCAATCCCGATCCCACAAAAGACGCTCCAGCTTGATGAAACACTTGTCGAGCAGCAGCGCGCGCGTTGGATCAAAGAGTGGCAAGCTGCGCTGATCAATTAGCCATGCTGAGTTTTAAGCACTACAGTTTTGCAAGCAAGATCAGTGGCGTTGCCGTTAGCGCGATAGTCGCATTTCTTACAGGCTGCGCCATTTATGCACTTTTTTCCCAAGCGCCTGATTTTTCTTTTTTTTCGCTGTGGGAAGACCCCTATATTCGCCACGTCAGCGCCTTTAGCTTCAAGCAAGCGCTGCTTTCCACACTGCTTGCAACCCTGCTAGCTATTCCGGTAGCGCTAGCGCTTGCGCGGCGCACCTTTTACGGCAAACCTTGGGTGCTAAAACTTTTTTCGCTACTCGCCGTGCTGCCGTCATTAATCGGCATCTATGGAATTATCGCTATTTATGGCAACAGCGGACTGCTAGCCGCAGCCTTAAACTACGCAAATATTTCTATAAAACCCAATATTTATGGTTTAAATGGCATTTTGCTGGCACATCTGTTTTTTAATTTGCCCTATGCCAGCCTTTTATTTCTCGACGCACTACAGCAGATCCCAAACGAGCAGCGCCGGCTTGCCCAGCAGCTTGGTCTGCGTGGCCTTGCACGCTTTCGTTACCTTGAATGGCCCTATTTGTCACAAGCTTTGCCGCACGCAGCTGGGCTTATTTTTATTTTGTGTTTCACCAGTTTTACCACTGTGATGACGCTAAGCGGCGGGCCAAAGGCAACCACTTTAGAAGTGGCTATCTATCAATCCATCCGTTTTGATTTTGACTTTGCAACGGGTGCGCAGTTAGCACTATGGCAGCTCACGCTGTGTGCGCTATTTCAGCTTGTATTAAATTGGCTGCGAAAACCTTTTTTTAAACAGCACCAAACTTTTATTCAGGTAAATGTGCGCGCAACGGTTAGCGAAAAACTGTGGGATAGCGCGTGGCTAAGCGGCGCAATATTGTTCGTTGGCGCACCACTTTTGATGGTGGTTGCACAAGGGGTTAATACAGAGCTTTTCACCTTTTGGACAAAAGCTACGCTGTGGAGCGCGGTGCAAAATTCGCTGTTTCTTGCCAGCGGCTGTAGCCTGCTCGCCTTTTTTTTAGGGGCCATCATCGCGCTAAGCGCCCGCGAGTGGCGTTTTTCCCAACACAATAAATCGGCAGATCTGCTTGAAGGCACAAATGTGCTGCTACTTGCCCTGCCAAGCTGCGTACTGAGCACAGGGCTTTTTTTGCTCACGCGCGACACAAAACTTACAGAGCAACCGCTTTTTTTACTCATTATCACCAATACCCTAATGGCGCTGCCTTACGTGGTAAAAACTTTAAGCAGTCCGGCTTTTTTACTTTTTTTGCAATACCAAAAACTTTGCCAAACACTCGGGATCAAAGGGGCGCGCCGTTTGCAACTTTTAGAGTGGCAGCTGCTGCGCTCACCGATCCAAAAAGCGCTAATCATCAGCTTTTTGCTTAGTTTTGGCGATCTTAGCGCAATTGCTTTATTTGCTAACAATGACATACAAACACTGCCATTTTACCTATTTAACCTGCTTGCAAGCTTTCACATGCAAGAGGCGGCAAGCTGCGCCTTGCTGCTACTGCTGCTTAATTTAGCCGGCTTACTTACCTTAGAAAAAGTGCTTGGCAAAACGCATCAAAATCGAGCGCCTCAACCACAATCAGCATATCCCATTGATAGGTAAAATAATGTTACAAGTTAGTGCTCTTAGCCATCACTACTCGACCTTTTCATGCTGTTTTGACTTTACAGTGAACACCGGCGAAATTGTGGCAATCGTTGGCGAAAGCGGCAGCGGCAAAAGTACCCTGTTATCGCTATTATGCGGCCTTTTAGACCCGCACAGCGGTACGGCATCCTTTAAGGGCGAAGATTTTTTAGCCCTTGAGCCACATTTACGGCCACTCTCCATTCTCTTTCAAGAGCACAACCTTTTTGAACATCTTGATGTTTTTACTAATATTGCACTCGGAATTGCGCCACATCTGCGTTTAACCCATCAGCAAAAAGAGCAGGTTAAAATGGCGGCGGAGCAAGTGCAGCTAACAGAGCATTTACAAAAACGCCCCGAGCAGCTCTCAGGCGGGCAGCGCCAACGCGTAGCACTCGCGCGCGTTTTAGCACGCCGCAGGCCGCTACTGCTGCTTGATGAGCCATTTTCAGCACTAAATCCTGAGCTTAAAGCGCAGATGTTTGAGCAAGTTAAACAGATGGTTAATACCTATCAAACCACCGTGCTGCTCGTCACGCATGACGTGCAAGAAATGTGGCAAGTTGTCGATCGTATGCTTGTGGTTAAAAATGGCGCAATAGTCGATAGCATGACGCGCAAATAGTCAATAAATCATCAAGCACATGCTACCTTCATCTAAAAAAAAATCATTCATAACAGCAAATTATCAAGAAGTAGTATAAGATTTCAGCCCAGTCGCACAATTGCTAAAACACCTAGTGTATATAACAATAAATGACATCAAGATGAAGGCCAGCTATGTGCTTTTTTTCTAAGCAGTTTACTTTTTCACTCCTGCTTCTTGCACCTGTTGCGATGGCTGAAAAAGCGGCTATCACTGTCGTCGGCAGCTCTTCGTGGATCCCTTTTTCATTCGTCAATGAACAGGGAAAAGCTGATGGAATACTGGTCGATTTCTGGCGCAGCTATGCGCTACACAACAACGTTGAAGTAAAGTTCCATCTTTCGTCTTGGCAAGAAGCGATAGATCATGTGCAAAATAACCCTCACGCTATCCACACAAGCCTAGCTTATACCCCAAGCGATTCAAAACGCTTCCTTTTTTCTAGTGAATTGCCACTGGCGTACAAAAAAATCGTTTTATTTGTACGAAAAGGCAAAGCGGCGGAAGAAGAGCCCATCAGCAGCAGCCGTAAAGACGCCTTCTTGATCGCCGATCCGCAAAAAGACAACATAACGATATACGATAACGACAAAGAGCTGTTCGAAGCCGCCTTTAGCGGCAAAATTAATGCCTTTATTAGCGATTTAACTAGCGCGCAATACAATATGCGCCGACACAAAAAACTCTATGATTTCGTTGTAAAAAGGCTCATTTGCTTCTTACCATTTCGCTTCGCTATCACCAAAAATTCACGGCACAATCTGCACGAAATCGAAGAGGGGATCCGAAAAATTCCTTCCCAAGAACTCCTCGATATTTATCAAAAATGGCAAATATTTACCCCCACCCAAGCCGACAAGAATGGTATTCGCATCAATGATTCTTTGCTTTATCTGTTCTTCGCCGCAGTAGCAATGATTTCAGCCCTAGGCATTTGGTCTTATAAAAAGCAGCTGCGCACGCGCACACAAGAGCTACAAAATACCATTGCTAAACTGCAAGAATCTAAGCAGAACATGCAAAACCTTATCACAACTGACCGACTGACCGGTGTAAAAACGCGCTTTTTCTTACTCAATAATTTGAATGATAAGCTGTTTTCACCGTTCCCTTATGTCATCGCCGTGCTTGGCGTGGACAAACTCAAATCGATAAACGAACAGTACGGGCAAGATGTTGGCGATCTCGCCTTGCGCCACTTTGCTCGACAAATAAAATGGCAATTGCCTAATAACACGCTATTTGCGCGCATTAGCGGTGGCGAATTTGCCATTTTATTTGATGAGATCTTGCCTGACCGCGCGCTGCTGCTGCTGCAAAAACTACAACAATCGTTAAAAATTAACCGCTTAAATATCGATCAGCAAATTATACCGGTTGATTTTAAATACGGCATTGCCAGCTATCCCATTGATGGTCGAGAAGGTGAAGCGCTTTTTCACATCGCAATCAATCGCATGCGCACTTATAAAAAATCAGGAGAGCCTGAAGATCAAGAGAAGCCTAAGTTGCTTAGCGAAGAGCTCAGCTCGCTATTCACTAATGCGTAACAACTTGTTTTATAAAAGAACTTAAAATAAAGGCTTGCATCATAAAAACAATACAAGCCTAAGCAATACTACTCTCTCACCCAAATCGTATTGGGGTGATCGTCCCAATCATCATCGTCATCGTCATCGTCATCGTCATCATCATCGTCGTTTTCACGTGATTTTAGCTGCTGCTCGTGATAATCATCCCATTTGAATTCCACTTTATCAGCAACCGCTTGCTCAACGCTTGGCGCAGGCAAACTGTCAATGAAGGCCATAAGATCGTAAACAAGCTGCTGCGTATTTCCTTGGCTGATCGCCGAAATCGCATAATACGGCTTATCCCAAGCCAGCGCATCAAGCACATTTTCTATCTGCTGCTGCGCCTGCTCTTCATCAAGAAGATCAGTCTTGTTAAATACCAGCCAACACGGCTTATCGGCCAATTTTTCACTGTAATTATTGATCTCATCAATAATGGTAAACACGTTATCAACCGGATCTGAGCCGTCAGCCGGTTGTAAATCAACAAGATGCAGCAAAACACGGCAGCGCTCGAGGTGTTTTAAAAAGCGAATACCAAGCCCCGCGCCATCTGCTGCCCCTTCAATCAGCCCAGGAATGTCAGCAACGACAAAACTTTTGTTTTCACCGGCACGCACAACGCCTAAAGAGGGCACTAGCGTGGTAAAAGGATAATCAGCCACTTTAGGACGCGCCGCCGATACTGCGCGAATAAAGGTCGATTTACCGGCATTTGGCAGCCCAAGCATACCAACGTCAGCGAGCAACAACAGCTCTAAACGCAGGTGGCGCAGCTCACCCTTTGTGCCCATGGTTTTTTGGCGAGGCGCGCGGTTTACTGACGATTTAAAACGGGTATTACCCAAACCATGCCAGCCCCCTTTTGCCACCATCACTTTTGCGCCATTGTGCGTCAGATCGGCGATCACCTCGCCAGTATCTTCATCAATCGCACGCGTACCAACAGGCACTCGCAGCACTTTGTCATCACCGCGTTTACCGGTGCAATTTGCGCCGCGACCATTGCCGCCGCGACCTGCCGCATAAAAGCGCACAAAACGGTAATCTACCAGCGTATTGAGGTTTTCGTCAGCAAGCAGATAAACATCGCCGCCGTCTCCACCATCGCCACCATCAGGCCCACCAAAAGGAACAAATTTTTCACGGCGAAAACTCACTACGCCGTTACCGCCATCACCCGCTTCAATGCGAACGGTCGCTTCATCTACAAACTTCATCTACTACCCCATCGTTGCAGTAATTTGTGCCCAACCGCACAGCAAATTGCGCCACCTACGACAACTAATGCGCCCACATAACTTAAGCCATTTAACGCGACCCAGTTGATAGTCTCAGGCCAGATCAGCGAGGCGATATCGGTGAACAAAATGGTGAATAGCGGCGCGAGCGTAACAATACCACTCACAGGAGCGGCTTGCCAACGCACCATCGCTTCAGCAAAAGCGCCATAAGCGACCAAGGTATTCACGCAGCAAAACAGCAGCATCCAAAACTGCGCGTTATTGATCAGCGTTACCTGCTCAAGCTTTGCAAAGGGCGTCACCCATATCGCGCTTAAACCGTATAAAACCAACAAGATTTGTGCAGAAGAAAAATGGCGCAGCAATTGCTTTTGCGCAAGGCCATATACCACCCACACCAAAGCTGCAGCAAGCGTCAGCAAGACGCCCAAAGAATAATCGCTTAAGCTTGTAAAGAGCTCAACTAAGCGATCATTAAAAAACAGCATCAGCCCTAAAAAGAGCGCGATCACGCCGACGATTTGATGCACGCCAAGCTTTTCTTTAAACATCCAAGCGCTAGCTAACAGCAATATCACCGGCGCTAATTGAATGATCACCTGCACCACAGGCGGCGCAACATAATTAAGCGCTGAATTAAACAGCACAAAGTTACCCGCCAGCCCCAAACTTGCAACAAAGAAAATAGCCACTTTATTCCAAGAAAGTCCGCGCGCTGTAGGCAACTTTTTGCGCCAAGCCAGCCACAATCCAAGACCTATGAACGCTGTCGCAAAGCGAAACCACACAATGGTGATCGGCGACATCACCGACAATAGCTGCTGCATCACTATCGGCAAAGCACCCCAAAATACTGCGGTAGTTAATGCCAATAAAATGCCTAATGTTGCAGCTGGCATGTTTAACCTCTCTAAAATATAAAAAGCCCCGCCATATGGCAGGGCCTTGATCTCTCTTGTCGAAACTTATTCAGCTTCAATGCTGATAAATTTACGGCTATTTGCGCCTTTGACTTCGAATTTTACTTTTCCGTCAATCAAAGCATAAAGAGTGTGATCTTTACCGCAGCCTACGTTAGTGCCGGCATGGAATTTAGTTCCACGTTGACGCACGATGATGTTACCAGCCAAAACTGACTCGCCACCAAAACGCTTAACACCAAGACGTTTACTTTCTGAATCACGGCCGTTTCGTGTCGAACCGCCAGCCTTTTTATGTGCCATCTAATTTTTCTCCTAAATTAAGCGCTGATGCCAGTAATTTTGACTTCAGTGAACCACTGACGGTGGCCCATTTGCTTACGAGAATGCTTACGGCGACGGAATTTTACAATCTTAACTTTGTCGCCACGACCGTGGGTTACCACTTCAGCTGTAACTTTACTACCAGCAACAAAAGGTGCGCCAACTGCAACGTTGTCGCCATTCGCTACCAGCAAAACAGAATCGAATACAACTGTAGAGCCCGCTTCAACCTCAATTTTTTCCAAGCGAATTGTTTGACCTTCGCTTACACGGTGTTGTTTACCACCACTTTGGAAAACTGCGTACATGGTTTTCTCCGCATAACACGCACAGCCTACTACGCTTAAAAACGTCGAGCTAGGGGTGCGAATTTAATTCATCAATAGGGCGCGGATTTTACGGGAAGAATTGCCTGCTGGCAAGAGTATTGCAAATAAAATTGGCGAAAAGCTGCGCACATCTCAGCTTGGTTGGATTATCTGTTTGCTATAGCGTGGCGTGCGCTAAATTTTGCTGTAACATAGCTAAGCGTACTGACAATTTCATGCCGCACATGGATGCTGCGCATGATTAAAAAAACTTTAGGCTAACTGCGACATGACAATAAACTTTAAAAAAATTCAAGCACTTGCAGCCGATGACATGGCAAAAGTCAATCGCGAAATTCTCGCACAGCTCGACAGTGAAGTCGCGCTGATTGGGCAACTTGGCGTGTATATCATCAGCAACGGCGGCAAACGGATGCGTCCGCTTTTGACGATTTTGTCCGCAAAAGCCCTCAATTATCAAGGTGATGAGCATATCACTGCTGCAGCCTTCATCGAGCTTATCCACACCGCTACGCTTTTGCATGATGACGTTGTTGACGAATCTGCACTACGCCGCGGTAAACAGACCGCCAATGCGTTATTTGGCAATGCTGCAAGTGTGCTCGTGGGCGATTTTATCTACACGCGTTCCTTTCAAATGATGGCGCAGTTAAACAGCTTGCCGATTTTAAAGCTGATGAGTGAATCAACCAATGTGATCGCAAAAGGCGAAGTGATGCAGCTCATGAACTGCAACAATCCGCAGCTGAGCGAGCAAACCTACCTAGAGGTGATTTATTCAAAAACGGCGCGCCTTTTTGAGGTTGCGACACAAATTAGCGCGCTTCTTACGCGAGCCCCTTCGCACATTGAGCAAGCGCTGCAAGACTACGGCCGCTACCTTGGCACCGCTTTTCAGCTCACCGACGATTTAATGGACTACACCGCAAGTGATGCGCAAATGGGCAAACAAGCGGGTGACGATTTAGCCGAAGGAAAAGCAACACTGCCACTTTTACATGCTATCGCGCACGCAAATCCGCAAGATGCGCAAATGATCCAAGCTATTATCGAAAAGGGCCACGGACGCGACCAAATGGACGCAGTTTTAGCTTGCTTAGAGCAAACAGGCTCGCTTGCTTACACGCAGTTACGAGCGCAGCAAGAGGCAGAAAAGGCGATCCTAGCACTTAGCGTTTTGCCAGAATCGCCCTATAAACAAGCATTGCACGATTTAGCGCTTTTTTCAGTAAATCGCAATAATTAACAATCAGTTAACCATAGCGATTTCTTGGCGCTCTAGCATCTTGCTATACACTTTTACCATCTGCTTAAATTTAGGCAGATCTTTATGAGCGAC
>JBOFXO010000322.1:0-2211 GCA_051654185.1 Vibrionaceae bacterium
GGAAATTCGCGATCTGAAAGCTGGGCTTGAAGCCATTGAAGAGCGCGCGCGTAATGAGCTTGGCATGATAAAACCTAAAGAAAGTTTTTTTCGGATAGTCAATGAATAATATGGTTAAAAATCACAATGCTTGCGCCGATCTGCGGCAGATCACAGCCATTGTGCCGGCAGCGGGTGTTGGGGCTCGCATGCCAAGTTACTGCCCGAAACAGTATCGCTTGATTGATGAAAAAACAGTGTTAGAGCATACCGTTGATACACTTTGCGCTCATCCACAGGTTGCGCAAGTGGTAATAGCGATCAGCGAGGGTGACAGCTATTTTGCACACACCTCACTGGCGCAAAAGCCTAATATTCGCACTGTTGTGGGTGGTAGCACACGCGCCGATTCTGTTTTAGCCGCGCTTGTCACAGCAACCACGCCGTGGGTGATGGTGCATGACGCCGCCCGCCCTTGCGTGACGCATGGCGATATCGACAAATTGATAGCTTGCGCGCAGGCGCACGCGCAAGATGGCGCGATTTTAGCGGTGCCGGTGAAAGACACGATGAAGCAGGCGCAACAAGGCTCTAATGCTATCGCAGCTACCGTTGATCGCAGTTTATTGTGGCACGCTTTGACGCCGCAAATGTTTTTGCGTGATAAGTTGCTGCAGGCATTATTGCAGGCAAAGGCACAGCTGCAGCAGGTTACTGATGAGGCGAGCGCGCTTGAGTTATGCGGCATTTTTCCAAAACTTGTTGCTGGAAGCGGTGAAAACATCAAGATCACGGTAGAAGAAGATCTTGAATTAGCTAAATTTTTCTTGAAAAAGCGTGGCTTGCAGCACTCGCAGCCGCATCATAATGACTTAGCAGATCGGGAGAAAAAGATGTTTCGTATTGGCCACGGTTTTGACGTACACAAATTTGCTGGTACGGGGCCTATCACGCTTGGCGGCGTAAAAATTAGCTACGAGCAAGGGCTGCTTGCCCACTCTGATGGTGATGTTGTGCTGCATGCCATTTGTGACGCGCTACTTGGCGCGCTGGGGCTTGGCGATATTGGCCACCATTTTCCTGATAATGATCCCACCTTTAAAGGGATCAACAGCCGTCATTTGCTGCGTGATGTTTACAACAAGGTTGGTCAAAAAGGCTATCAGCTTGGCAATTTAGATGTCACCATCATAGCTCAAGCGCCAAAAATGGCGCCACATATTGCGGCTATGCGTGAAGTTATCGCTGCGGATCTTCATAGCGAAATTGATCGCATCAATGTCAAAGCGACCACGACCGAGCAGCTTGGTTTTACCGGACGAAAAGAAGGTATTGCCTGCGAGGCGGTGGTGTTGCTGCAAAAACGCAGCAGTTAGTCAGGCAGTTTTAATGGGTATCAACGAAAAGGTGCGTGAATTGTGGATGTAATGAGTGAGTTGTCTTATCTGCATGGAGAGCCGACTGTTTTGGGTAAAATTAAAGCGCAAGCTGATCATTTTTGGGTCAATGAAGTTTTAAGCTTTACTCCGAGTGGCAGCGGTGAGCACTTTTTGGTGCGTTTGTGTAAAGAGGGTGAAAACACGGTCTTTGTGGCTAATGAGCTGGCTAAAGCGTGTGGGGTGCCTTCATCGTGCGTGAGCTGGGCGGGGTTAAAAGATCGCCATGCAATCACGCAGCAGTGGTTTGGCGTACATTTGCCCGGCAAGCCCGATCCTGATTTAAGTGAATTTTTAGCCAATAATCCCGGCGTAAAAGCGGTGCTTGAAACGGCGCGTCATCATCAAAAACTGCGCCCTGGTGATGCGGCGGCTAATGAGTTTCGCTTGGTATTAAGCGATATTCAAGGTGGTCAAGATGCGCTTGAAGCGCGTTTGCAGGCGGTTTTACAAACAGGTGTGCCAAACTATTTTGGCGAGCAGCGCTTTGGCAAAAAAGGCAATAACATCAAAGCTGCCCGCGATTGGGGGCTTGATAAGCTGCGCGTGCGTGACAGAACGAAACGCAGTTTTTATTTATCAGCGGCGCGCTCTTATCTTTTTAATCAAATTGTGAGTAAGCGCATAGTTTGTGGCTACCACGATCGCGCAAAAAGTGGCGATATTTTTATTATGCCCGATGGCACTTGGCAGTGGGCTGATGATGAAACGAGCGCGCAGGCGCTGCAAATGCAAGGCGGCAAGCTTTCAGGCCCCTTGACTGGCGATAATGCGCTGCCGACACGCGCACAGGCGC
>JBOFXO010000323.1:0-4329 GCA_051654185.1 Vibrionaceae bacterium
AGTGTGTCGCAAGAGGCACTAATCCACCATTAAATCCCTGTCCTAAACCTTTGAATTTCCAAATACCGTTATGGCGATACAAATGGCCGACAATGACTGCCTTCTCGCTGCGATCAATCAGCGGCACAAAATAAGTCACTTGGCCAAAGATAGATAGCTTTAATTGCGATAGATGCGTTATTGTGCTGCTGCCATTGATGGCAAGCGTAAAAGCAATCTTCTCAATAAGCGGATCTAACATATCCGTATTAACTGTAAAGTTACCGCCTGTCTCAGTTTTTGTGAAAATGACTGCGCCATCAAGCGATTCAGGCTGGTTATAAAAAATAAAACCACCATCGCCGTGCACCTTTTCGTGTTGGGTCAACAAAAAAGCGGATGTGTCAATCTCGCCATTAAAAGCGCCACCTTTTGTACATACAAGCTCAATAGCAAACTCATTACCTGACAGCTGTAAATTTTGTCCTGAAACGATTTCCATTTATTCTCCAATCATTAAGGTGTTAGTTAAGGTTAAAAACCATTACAAATGCAGAAGATAAGCAACGCTTAAAAATGCCCATCTTTCATAAAGTTGCTAAAACAAAGGGCAGCTCAGCGCTACCCTTTTTTAGTTAAAATTATTGCGACTTGCTTAAGCTAAGTTAACACCATGCGCGGTGGCTAGCGCCGACAGACCGCCAGCAAATCCTTGACCGACAGCTTTAAATTTCCACTCCGCGCCATGCAGGTACAACTCACCGAAGATCATCGCAGTTTCAATGGACGCATCTTCAGATAAATCAAATCGCGCCAGCTCAACATGGCTATCGTTATTACACATTCTGATGTAAGCGTTGCTGACCATGCCAAAGTTTTGCTTGCGCGCCTCAGCCTCATGAATAGTCACAGCAAAAACCAGTTTTTTCACATTAGCTGGGATCTTTGCTAAATCAATTTTGACCTGCTCATCATCGGCGTCACCTGCGCCAGTGCGGTTGTCGCCTTGATGCTCAACAGAGCCACAAGCGCTTAGTTTGTTGCCGTAAAAGATAAAATTGGCATCGGATAGCACTTTACCGTCATCGCCAACCATGAAAACAGAAGTGTCGAGGTCAAATTCTGCGCCATCGGTGACTCGCGGATCCCAGCCCAGTCCTGCCATTACAACTTTAAGTCCAGCATCCGCTTTAGTAAGAGAAACATTACCGCCTTTAGATAGAGATACACTCATTGCTTGGTTCCTTATTTTACAAAAGGTGAAAAATTCCCCAACTAGGAAAGCTTTCTTAGCTAGGTCTTGAACATACAAAACGAGTACAGAGCGCGGCCTCTCAATAAGAAAGCTCAAACATTAAATTTGCTGCTGCACGATAGCGGCGGTGATCTGCTCGATCATGGCATCAATACTGTTGCCCCTGCACGCCAGCCCTTGTGCGGTAAATTGCCACTCGTCATGACTACGGCGAAGAGAAGCAATCAAGATCCCCGCATGCGAGCCTTGCTCAGCTAACTTGAAATTCACAAGCTCTTTGCCATCTTGATCTCGCACTCGGCAAAATGCGTTTTCCACTTCATTAAAAGTCTGCCCGCGAAAGCTGTTCACGGTGAATGCCAGATATTCTACGTTGGACTCAAGTTTGCTCAGATCAACAAAAATAGACTCATCATCACCTTCGCCCTTGCCGGTTAAATTGTCGCCACTGTGCGTAATTGAGCCGCATTTAGAAACTTTTTGGCGAAACCAAACCGTATCAAGGCGAGTGCCTGCGACATCGAAAGTGACAACACTAGCATCAAGATCAATAGCATCGCTGCCACCGCCAAACAGCTTGCTAAAAAAGCCTCTGCTTGACTTAACAAGATCCCAACCTAAGCCAAATTGCAACTTAGTCAGTGCAGCGTCAGATTGCTTAGACAACGATACAGTTTGATTTTTAGTAAGAGATACAGAGGCCATCATTTCTTCCTTTTAACAGGTGCTAAAATTTGTTAGATGCAAATTCAAAGAGACAAAAGCTCACTCCCAATATGCCCTAACTCACAATGCCCAATAATGTATACACAAAACAATAAAATACACCATACATTAATGCGACGCACAGTTGTGTGATGCTTGTCGCATTATTCTTTATTGATGCTCGTATTTTGCAAAAGAAGAGCGATTGGACGAAAAGCGCTATGGCTGAATATGGCTAGCAGCCTTGCTCCTGCGCTCAAAAAAATTAAGCGCTGATCCTCTGCGCAGCCTGTTTTTGCTAAAAGAGCATGCCTACTCTTGGCAAGCAGGCTCATGAGTAAGTGAAGTCTGTAATAAGTGAAGCTTCGCGCAGCTCATCACTTTAGCTAAGATGCAATGTATTAAAAATTTTTGCTGCGCTGCAAGCAGCAAATTATCTATAAAATTTGACAAAAAACAGTCCTTTGTATTCAATACGCGAGTTTTACAAAATGTAACGTGTTTTCCCTGCAAAGCTAAAAGAAGGTGACCTGCTCCAATTTTTCATCACAATTTCAAATAAGTTTCGCGATAAAAAACATTATTATTTTTTTTTCAGTAAAATGGCGTACATACCCTGATACGTTGAAATCGCCGTCTAATTAAAACTGCTGTCACGTATGTCATTTGTGCATTTATTCGCACGAACAGGTTTACTATCAGGTTGCAAAAAACACGCTGCTTGCAATGCTTACCTGCCAATGTGTAGCAAAATTTGCGCATGGTTTTATCAGCATCAGTGTGGCTATGTTTTTTTGCGCCATCCTTTGAAAAAATGACTCTGTAACCATGGGAGGTCACGGGAAGTGAAAGCATTGTCTGTCGCAAAATTTGGCGGGACCAGTGTAGCGAATTACTCCGCAATGTCTTTGTGCGCAGCTTTGGTCCAAAGCGATCAAAAACGGCGGCTTATTGTCGTAAGCGCCTGTGCTGGCGTGACTAATCTGTTGATCTCATTGGCAAACGGTGTTGAGCCAGCCCAGCAGCAAGCTTTGCTTAGTAAGCTCCAAGCTATCCACTATACCATCTTAGAGCAGCTGCCTGAGCACAAAGAGACGCGCGCGACGCTCGATTGCTATTTTGTGGAGCTAGCAACCTTTGCTAAACAAGCTTATACCGCGCCGACAGAGCAGCTTTGTGATCGTATTATTTGCTATGGCGAACTTTTATCATCGCAGCTTTTTACACTCCTATTAAAGAGTCAAGGATTGCCTGCGCACTGGGTCGACGCGCGCCTTCTGATCAAAACCGACAGCCAATTTAGCGGCGCTATCCCGAATGTCGCGCAAATTGCAAAAGCTTCGGCAGCCATTTTGTCCCCGCTGCTGCAAGAAGGAGTGGTGGTCACGCAAGGCTTTATCGGCAGCGATGAAGAAAACAACACAACGACACTTGGGCGCGGCGGCAGTGATTACAGCGCGGCGCTATTAGCTGAGGCGATGCGCGCCGATGTGCTTGAAATTTGGACGGATGTACCAGGGATCTACAGCACCGATCCGCGCATTACCTCGGCGGCAAAATTTATTACTGAACTGAGTTTTAACGAAGCTTCTGAAATGGCGTGCCTTGGCGCAAAAATTTTGCATCCGGCGACGCTGTTGCCGGCAATGCGCGTCAATATTTGCGTATTTGTTGGAAGCGCACATGCGCCAGAGCTCGGCGGCACGTGGATCCGCCGTCACACTGAAGAGGCACCGCTGTTTCGCGCTATCGCGCTGCGCAATCATCAGTCTTGGCTTACCTTGCAGTTTGATCCTTGCGCGCAGCACTATCAACTGCTCGCGCAGGTCGTTGCTATTTTAGCGCAAAAAAAAATCAGCGTAGAGTGCGTCTCAACGCTTGATGACAGCATGCACCTGCTGCTTGATCACAGCTTAAGCCACACCGAAGCGCAAAGCTCGGTACTGCCTGAGTCAACGCGCAGTGAGCTTGCAAAATTGGCTAAAGTGCATGAGCAGCACGATCTTTCTTTAATTTCACTGGTAGGTAACAGCGTGCGGCGCACAAGCCATGCGATTGCCGATCTGTTTGAGTTATTAAACGGTTATCCGCTGCGTTTAGTCAATTTTGGCGCGAATGATCACAATTTATGTTTCTTAGCGCACGCCAGCGAAGCCAAAGATATCATTCGTACTTTGCACCGCCGGCTTTTTGAATAACAAGCCACGCCGGCTCGTGCGTCAATTAAATGCATTGAGGAATATTATGGGACCGCTGTGGTTAGATTTAGAGTCAACAGAGCTTTCAAGTGAAGAAAAAGAGCTGCTCACGCATCCCTTAGTGGGCGGCGTGATCTTATTTTCACGCAATTTTCATGACAGTGAGCAGCTGATAGCGTTAAACAGCGCTAT
>JBOFXO010000324.1:0-1015 GCA_051654185.1 Vibrionaceae bacterium
GGCAGCACAGTGCTCATTTTGTCATTGATGCGCTCCATGTATTCATACTGTCCTGCGAAGGTGTAGCTGTAGCGAGCCGGCAGCGTGAGCTTAGCGCTTAAGGCTTGCTGCGCCGCTTTGACATAGTCGCCGACAGCCATTCCTTTTTCTATATCAATCAATACAGTAGCAATAAGACGGCCGTTTTCACTTTTAAGCATGGAAGCACTTTCATTGATCTCAAGAGTGGCTAAGTGTGCAAGTGGCAGATAGTGGCCATTTTTTGTGATCACCGGTAGTTGCTTAAGCTTTTCTAAATTCTCACGCAGCTCACGCGGGTAGCGCAAAGTGATCGGATAGCGCTCAGCCCCTTGCACCGATTCGCCAATTTGCATGCCGCCTATTGCATGGCGCACAACGTCGTGCAGATCGGTAAGGCTCATGCCGTAACGTGCGGCTACATCGAGTTTTGGCGAAATATCAATGTACCGGCTACCGTTACTTTTGTCGGCAAAAATAGCTTGCGTGCCGGGCAGTGGCGTTAAAATGGCTTGTATTTGATCGCCGATTTTTTGCAATTGCTGCGGATCGGTACCCGAAATTTTTATACCAACAGCGGTCTTGATCCCCGTAGATAGCATATCAATACGCGTTTTGATGGGCTGTCCCCATGAGTTTGTCATGCCAGGCACTTGCACCGTTTGCTGCAGCTGTTTGATGATCCCATCAAGCGTCATTCCTTCGCGCCACAAATTATGCGGTTTGAGCATAATGGTGGTTTCAAGCATGGTAAGCGGCGCAGGATCGGTAGCGGTTTCCGCATTTCCCACTTTGCCAAACACGCGCTCGACCTCTGGCACGCTTTTGATCAGCCTGTCGGTCTGCTGTAAAAGCTGCGCGGCCTTGCCTGCGCTGATCCCAGGCAAGGTGGTTGGCATATACAAGATATCCCCTTCGGCAAGCTGCGGCATAAATTCGTAGCCTAGTTTACTGTAGGGATACCACGCGCTGATAAAAATGGCGCAGGCAAAAAGCA
>JBOFXO010000325.1:0-1279 GCA_051654185.1 Vibrionaceae bacterium
AAACATTGTAAGAAGAAAGCCAAGCCGAATTTCGCGTTATTGCAGCCAAAAAGCAACGAAACATGCAGGCGCCATCAGGGCTTGCTTCATACAGTTGCAAGCCAGGCTCTAACTTAATTTCATCGCGAGCTTCGTCATCGGCCGGACAAAAATATTGCAATAAAAGCTCTTGCAAATATTCTGATCTCAAACAAGCCTCATCTCGCCCAAGAGGCTGATTTACGTTGCCGGCTTCAGGTTGCGCTGAAAGTATGGCTTGTGCTGTTTGAATAACCTCCCTTGTAAGACCATTCACCCTGACAATGTTTGGTTGCCTTGTCGTCTGTTGCGAAGCTAGAGGGGATGCAGCAATTGAAGCTGAGGCGCGATGAGATGTATTGGTTGTGTTTTTTACATCATTAGGCAGCATAGTCCTTCTTATTTTTCAACCTTTTACCTTAGCTAACAGGCGCGCATAAGTAAGCCTCACCCCAAAGTCTCCAACGGGGGGGCTGCTTGAGCTCCTGCTTAAATTTTTTGCAAGCTTAATTATTAGGCTTGATCTGTGGACAATTACATTCCACAAAAAGCTCGGCATTCATTAAAACGTGGATAAGTGAAGTATCCCAAACAAGAACAAACATTCAAGCTTATCATTCTTTTTTACACGTTTTTCCAGAAAAAATAATTGTCAATACAAACAATTGCGCTCGCATGCAACAACTTTGAAGTATTACTGCGCCGACTAAATTTGATCCATTTACAATCTTTTTTGCAACAGTGCTACCACAGCTCGCAACGATTACTCATTTGCAATGGAGTGCACGATTTTAAACAGAACAACCAATTATTAATCAAAGACTTAAAAAGTTAAATTAGCCTTTAAACAAGCAAGTTTTGTAAGAAGTAAGCAGCAATGGCTGCAAGAATAATGACTGAGTAAAAAGTCAAAGCAAAACCAACCCTTTTACAGCAGCCCCGCCCATGTAGCGTAGAAAAAACAATACGTTGCGAAGTAGCAAGCCTCATCCTTTAGGTTGGGGAGCAGCCCCGCGCGTTTCCTATTTTGCGAAAGTTATTGGGGAGAATGGATAAATAAATGGCCAATTACTCTTTAAATGTGACACAAAGCAATTTAAATTAGCCACCATGCCTTGCGCAAAAAAAATAGCTAAGCTGCGACTTGATCCACTGGCAATAATTGCTTTTTGTCCACCGCATGGGTGACAATAGCAGCCGCCCTAAGCATACTTGGGCAACGCAGCTGGCAAACATAAAAAAGCTGCGGGCGTATTTTACG
>JBOFXO010000326.1:0-4554 GCA_051654185.1 Vibrionaceae bacterium
AAGATCCAGAGCAAAAAACCAACGCTCAGCGAAGCGGCAATCCAGACTGCAGCTTGCGCTAATTTATCTTGTACTTTGCGCGAAAACATAGTTATCACCTTGCTTTTGCTCTGTTAATGTAAAGTAACAATGCATTTAAGATCATAATGAAAATAAGCAGTACCACGCCAGTTGCATACAGTGCGTTTGCGTGCAGACCTGATGCGTAAGACATTTCTAGCGCGATGTTGGCGGTAAGCGAACGCGCCGAGTCTAAAAGCCCGCTTGGCATAGCTGGGGCGTTGCCCATAACCATGATAACGGCCATGGTTTCACCAAGAGCACGGGCAATGCCTAAAATGATACCGGTCATGATCCCTGAGCGCGCCGCTGGGATCAAAAGCTTAAAAATGGTAAACATGCTCGATGCGCCAAGCGCTAGCGATCCCTCTTTGTACGTTTTAGGGACAGCTCTGAGCGATGTTTCAGAGATCACGATAACGGTTGGCAAAATCATGATGGCAAGTACGATAATACCGGCCAGCAGCGTGCTACCTGCAGGGACATCAAAGACTTTTTCGATCAAAGGTACAATGGTGATCAGGCCAAAAAATCCGTAGACGACAGAGGGGATCCCCGCTAATAGCTCAATGGCGGGACGCACAAGATTGGCTAGCCATTTGGGCGCCACTTCTGCAATAAAAACCGCTGTTAAGATAGCAACCGGCACGCCAAGTAAAACCGCGCCAATTGTTGAAATGAGGGATGTTACAATCATTGGCGCAATGCCGTACAGCGCAGGTGGCAGCCAATCTTCGCCGGTTACGAAGCTGATAAAACCGGTCTCATGGATAGCAGGCCAGCCTTCACGGAAAATAAAGTAACCGATGGTCGCAACAGAAAGCACACCGATCACGGAAATGATTAAAAACAGCGCCTTAAATAAGAACTCTCGCCAGTCGCGACCTTGACGCCTGCGCAAGGTACGTCGAGTGGGAAGAGATACTGGGGTATTTGTCATATAAGCTCCTTCATTTCAGAAAATTACATACTGAAACGTGGATAAAAATAACGAAACGTTAAAAAAGTAAGCAAGTTTTGACAAACTTGCTCCTAGTATAGATGGAAAACAAGAAGGGCTTAGTGAGCAGGGACATAGCCGTGATCTTTCACAATCGCTTGTCCTTCTTTAGAGATGATCCAGTTTAAAAACTTCGTCGCAGCCGGTGTCATAGTGGCGTCTTTTGACAGAAGTAAAAAAGGACGCGCCACTTTATATTGTCCATTGGCTACGTTGGCAATTGACGGTGCACTTCCATCGACTTTGATGGCTTTAAGCGAGCTGTCGACTGAGCCTAACGAGATGAAACCTATGGCAAAAGGGTTTTGGCTAACGATAGTTTTGACAACGCCGTTACCGTTGGCAACTTGCGCGCGCTGGCTGATAGCTGAGACCGTGATGTTCTTAACCTTTTTTTTAAGTCCCATGATCTCTTCAAACGCACTGCGTGTGCCAGAAGCGGTGTCACGCGTTACGACAACGAGAGGTTTATTGTCTCCGCCCACTTCCGCCCAGCTTTTGATTTCGCCGCGATATATTTTATCGATATTTGCAATAGTGAGATTGTCGATTTTATTTTGGTTGTTGACCACAATGGCGATGCCATCGAGGGCAATCGTTGTCTCTTTTAGCTCAGGTGATTTTTCCGCTGCAGTTAACGAGCGTGACACCATGCCAAGCATCGATGAGCCGTTTTGGCTAGCTTTGATACCAGCTGATGAGCCAGTGCCTTGAATTTCAATAAAAACATTGGGGTTTTTGCTTTGATACTTTTCTGAAAGTACCTCCATAATGTCAGTAACAGAGGTGGATCCTGATACCGTGATAGTCTCTTTTGCCATGAGTGGATTTGCGAACAGTGCGCTTATCATACAGATGGAAGAAAGAACTTTACTTTTCATTAGCGAACCCTTGGTTGGTTGAATTAAAGCGAAGTTAGTTTAGGGGGTTAGAAATAAGAATGTAAAGCCCTTAAAAATATCGGGGCTAATAAACATCGGTGAATAAATCTAATAAAAATGAATTTTCTAGGGAATACTGCTGGAAATTTGCATGCGTGCGATTTTTATGTCTAAAAAATTTGTTTTGGCTAAGCTTTAAATTTTTTTCAAACTGCGCCTAAAAAATGGTGAAAATCAATAAAATCAACATATTGTTCGCAAAAGGAACGCAGTGCAGCACATAAAATGCTGCCCTTAATTTGTGCGTAAAAAGTGGCGCAGAAGTTTGCGTCTCGTTATCATGGTGTCAATTTTATGAATAGCTTGTACTATTTTGCGGGTACTTGATTAGCAGCAGTAAAGGAAGTCGATGAATAGAGTGAGTGATGAGGCGCAAAAAGTGCGCGCGGCGCTGTTAGCAAAAGGGATTGAAACGCCGCTGCAAAAAAAGGAGCGAGCGATTTCCCCTCACGAGCAAAAAGAGCTGATCACTTACCATATGCGTGAAATTTTGCATGTGCTTGGGCTGGATTTGCAAGATGATAGCCTGTTTGAAACGCCTGAGCGTGTTGCGCGTATGTATGTGGACGAGATCTTTTGTGGCCTTGATTACAGCACTTTTCCTAAAATAACGTTAATTGCCAATAAAATGGATTGTGTGCAGCCGGTTACGGTTAACGCGATCAGTTTCACGAGTTTTTGTGAGCACCATTTTGTGAGCATTGATGGTCATTGCTGCGTCGCCTACGTGCCCAAAGCTCATTTGATTGGTCTATCAAAGATCAACCGCGTCGTGCGTTTTTTTGCTAAACGTCCGCAGGTGCAAGAGCGTTTAACGCAGCAGATCATGGTTGCGCTGCAAACGCTGCTTGATATTGAGGATGTCGCTGTGTTTGTCAATGCAACGCACCACTGTGTTAAAGCACGTGGGGTAATGGATTTATCAAGTTTTACAACAAGTTATGCGTTAGGTGGGCAATTTAACCATGACGTGAATTTGCGCCGTGAGTTTTTACAAAATGCTGCAAAACTGCCTTAAACGTTAGCGGATAGTGATTTGATTTGGTTTGGTTTGTGACTGCAGCAAGTTATTTGACACTTGCTACAGCCAAGTTTTTTACTTTTTTTAATTAAAAGCGACTTTAGGCTTTAAACACAGATCACTTTGATAGCAAGGCCGCCTTTTGAGGTTTCGCGGTATTTGGCGTTCATGTCTTTACCGGTTTCAAGCATGGTTGCGATAACTTCGTCGAGAGAAACGCGAGGCTCATCTTGACGGCGCAGCGCCATGCGCGCAGCGTTGATGGCTTTTGCTGCGGCAATGCCGTTTCGCTCAATACATGGTATTTGTACCTGTCCTGCAACTGGGTCGCAAGTTAAGCCCAGATTGTGCTCCATACCAATTTCTGCCGCAATACACACTTGCAGAGGACTTGCTCCCATCAGCTCAGCAAGGCCGGCAGCCGCCATTGAGCAAGCAACGCCAACTTCACCTTGGCAGCCAACTTCTGCGCCAGAGATAGACGCATTTTGCTGATAAAGGCCGCCGATAGCGCCGGTTGTTGCAAAATAGCGGGTGTATTCACGCTCGGTGACGGGCTGAATAAATTTATTGTAATAAGCAAGTACGGCTGGAATGATGCCACAGGCGCCGTTAGTTGGCGCGGTTACAACACGTCCTCCCGCGGCGTTTTCTTCGTTAACGGCGAAGGCAAACATGTTAACCCAGTCAACCACGAGCATGGGGTCGCCAGAAGATTTTTCACACGCGAGCAGCTGCTGATGCAATTTAGCGGCGCGGCGTGGGACTCGTAGTGGTCCTGGCAAAATGCCTTCGGTATACATGCCTCGCTCAAGGCACTCTTGCATGGTGCGCCAAATGCTGGCGAAATAGTCTTGGATCTGCTCTTTTGTGTGCATTGTGCGCATGTTTTCCATCACGATGGTGCTAATGGAAAAACCGGTTTCTTCGCTGTGCGCTAACAGTTGGGCAGCGCTATTAAAATCATAAGGCAGCGTATGCTCTTGTACCGTAGTCTTGCCAAAGTTTTCTTCGTCGACGATAAAACCGCCGCCAATTGAGTAATAGGTTTTTGAAAACAGCTTTTCATCCTTGTGCCATGCGTGGATCTGCATGCCGTTTTCGTGCAGAGGTAAAAAGGTGCTGTGGAAGGTTATACCACTGTCGCGAGGAAAATCCACACTGTGATTATCAACCGCTAAAGGAAGGCGCTCAGTTTGCTCAATTTGCTTGATAAAGCTTTTGATCTTATCAATATCAACGGATTGCGGAGTGTTGCCTGCAAGTCCCATGATCACGGCAATATCGGTATGGTGGCCTCGACCCGTTAAAGAAAGTGAGCCGTAAACGTCGACGGTGATCTTGGTGACGTGAGTCAGTGGGATATTGTCGCTGGCTAATTTGCTGCATAGCTCATCAATAAAAGTTTTGGCCGCTTTCATTGGGCCTACGGTGTGGGAGCTTGATGGGCCAATGCCAATTTTAAAAATATCAAACACGCTGATCATGAAAACCTCGCAAGAAAGCGTTGTTGGTGGAGTAAAATTTAAGGG
>JBOFXO010000327.1:0-1283 GCA_051654185.1 Vibrionaceae bacterium
GGCTTTCCAAAATCAATTTGCACTTCACTTAATGATGTTGTTTGTAATGGCATTCCTAAAAGCAATGCCATTATTCGCAGCGGCGACATCCTTAATATCCATATATCATTAATAAAAAATGGATTTCATAGCGCTACATCAAAAATGTTTTTAATTGATAATGTCAGCGATGAAGATAAAGGCTTATGCCACGTTGTCGAGCAAGCCCTGTATCATGCACTAAAAAAAATAAAAGCCGGCAAACGTGTTAGTGATATTGGCACGCAAATTACGCAATTTGTAAAAAGTCGCCCGCGCCGTTATTCGATTGTCAAAGAGTATTGCGGGCATGGTATTGGCGTGGCGTTACACGAAGCGCCGCAGATCGTGCACTGCAAAAACAGTGACGATACTGTACTGCAAGCGGGCATGTGTTTAGCCATCAAACCGATGATCAATGCAGGCTCTGCTGCAACGCGCGTTGATGAACAAGATAACTGGACTATCTATACCCAAGATGGCAAGCGCTCAGCGCAATGGGAACACACCGTTTTAATTACAAAAACGGGCGCAGAAATCTTAACTTGGCGTGCAAGTGAAACCATTGCACGCGTTTTGCACAATTAACATTCAATCCTTTAATGATTTGGAAAAACTATGGCACCGATAATAAAAACCGCCGAAGAAATTGAAAAAATGCGCGTAGCCGGCCGCTTAGCCGCCGAGGTGCTTGAAATGATTGCGCCGCATGTCAAAGCGGGCGTATCGACTCAAGAGCTCAATCAACTGTGCCACGACTTTATCACGCAAACGCAAAACGCTATCCCTGCGCCACTTAATTATCATGGCTTTCCAAAATCTATCTGCACCTCGATAAACCATGTGATCTGCCATGGGATCCCCAGTGAAACCGAGATTTTAAAAGAGGGTGATATCGTCAACCTTGATATCACAGTGATCAAAGACGGCTATCACGGCGACACATCAAAAATGTTTTTGATAGGCGAGGTGAGCGCAAAAGATCGAGCCCTGTGCCACGTTGCGCAGCAAAGCCTCTATCAAGCACTCAAAAAAGTGAAACCTGGCATGCGTGTTTGCGATATTGGCGCGCAAATTCAACAATTTATTAAAAGCCGCCCACAGCGCTACTCTATCGTTAAAGATTACTGCGGGCATGGGATTGGCAAAGAGTTTCACGAAGCGCCGCAAGTGATGCACTGCAATAACAGCGATACCACAAAGCTGCAAGCGGGTATGTGTTTTACCATTGAACCGATGATCAACGCAGGAAAATATGGTACGCG
>JBOFXO010000328.1:0-6974 GCA_051654185.1 Vibrionaceae bacterium
AAACAAGCCCTTGCGCTGGAGTAGATAAGGCAATGCAACCAACAAATACAACTGCTTCCCCTGACTTATTTACCCAAACGCAGCTAAGTGATCTTCTTGCTGGGCGCATTGGTGATAGGGTTTATGGCAATCTACAAAACGCGGTGGTTGCGCTGCAAAACTCTCCCGAGCGGCCTGCTACACAAGGCGCCGTCGCACAGCGCAGCGAATTTGACGCATTGCTCGAGCGGGTTGATTTGCAGATGAGCTTGCTAGAAGAAAATGACAGCCGCGCCGATGGCGCAAGTCTGCCCACTTTAAATCAGATCAGCGCGGTAAGATCAGTTCTTGCCAACCATATCGCGCTGTATCAAAGCAAAAAAGAGCTAGACAGCAACATTAAACAAAATGCCGAACAAGCCGTTCTGCCAGCAGACGACGCTTTTGAAGAGCGGATCGATAGGCTGCATCAGCAATACACAGACGCGGCAAATCAGGCAAACTTAGAGCTACGATCCATTCGTCACCACCTTAGCAGTAGCAGGCTAACGGCTTGCTCTCAAGAAACGCAGCGATCTCAAGCACTCGAGGCCACTGCATTGCCAACTGCAATCACCAATGCCATTGATAATGCTGCAGCGCCGGTAGATTTTGAGCCAAGCACAGAGCATGACAGTTTGCAGCGCGAGCTGATCAAAGCGCTTAGCAATAATGAAGCAATGCACGTTACGGATCCCAGTAAGCAAACGCATCTGTTTTCGCATCTTTACGCCATGATGAATAGCGAGCTACTCAAAAATGTGCCTAGTGATTTAGAATCTCTTCTTGATTTTTTATTGCCGCCCGCCTGCACAGAGACAAAAACACCATTAGCGCAGTTACAACTTTTAATTGCGGCCTTGCGCGGGCTTGATCATACCACTGCTGCGCGCGTTAATGGGCTTTTAAATACTCAAATTACCAATGAGTTAACTGCTGAAATGCTGCTTAGCAGAGCGCAGAGCAGCGGATCCCAGCGAAACCAATTTTTAATGCTCGCCAATCAGTTACCCGAAAACGCACAAAAAAGAGCTGTTCTGTTATTTGCTCGGACGATAATAGGCATTTGCCAGCAATTTGTCACCGAGCACAAACGCCTTCAAGAAAATGCCAAGGCGTGCGCCGAGCAGCTTTCGCTCGAGCAAAAACACAAAAAAATGTTAGATAATATAACGGTGCGCCAGCTCAACACCGAATCACAAATGTGGGAGAAGATCCACTTTAACCCCGGCACGACACCGGCCACAGCCCTTCTTTTACCGCAAAGGACACCGCGCTTTGCAAGAGCTTCTCGGCGGGCGATGCCTGAGCCAACAGACTGCCTGTTACCAGAAACAAACTTTAATTACATCGCGCACGATCATCAATTAATGGGCATCGCCGGAGAAATTCCTAAAAACAGTAATAAGCGAGAAGCCTTTTATCGCGCCTTATTTAAGCAAAAGTGCGCAGCGGTACATGTTGTCTCGACAAAAAACGAAGACGATGAGATAAATAACCTGTTTTATCCCGAAGATCTTTCATTTAACACCCTTTTAGACTACGGCGCTGATGTTGTGGTTAAATCCATAAAACAGCTTTCTGCTGCACAGTGCACGCCTTTTGCTGAAGATCTCGGCGTCAAGCGCATTAGGCGCAATGAATATGAAGTTATATTGACCACGGGCAAAGAGCAGCATACCTGTCGGGTATTACAAACATTTGTAGACGATAACGATGAAGAGAGCTTTTGGGAAAACCATGGCGCACTGCGTCAGGCTTTTTTAGCAGCAAGTCAGCCGCACGGTGCAAGCCACCCATTATTAACCCTTTCAAAGTGGAACTCTTACAATGCAGAAGATCCCCAAGATGATATCAGTGATTTTCTGCGAGCAGAGCCGCCTTTAGGCAGCGGAGAGCCCACCCTTGCATTACAAACACTGGCGGCAGACATTTTATTGCAAGATAGCCAAAGCTCGCTGCTCAGCACGGTAGCAGCGTTACGCGCCTGCGGATATTCAAAAGCCTTAAATAATGAAGAAAGCTTAGCGCTTCTTGAAAAAATCGAAACGCAGCGCAACACACAGCGCCCAGCGTTACCTGCCAATACGCAGTTTATGGCGGATTTTTTAAGTAAAAATATAGAGATATTAACGCTACGACAACAAGAAATAGAAAGCGAGCTTAGCGAGAAAGCGGCGCGCTCAGCTCGAGGTGATATCGCTGACACAGCGCTGCACACCTCCGACATGCTAAGATCGAACAAAATTGAAGCACACTACGATCGCTATACCCAAGATGGACAGTTGCATTACATTGTGCATAACGGCGATAGCTATGATCCGGTAGGGCTGATCCCTCAAACAGCGCAAGATATTGTCCAGCTCTACGAAATGATGTTTGAACACAGGTTACCTTCGCTGCACCTCTCCTCGCCCTTTACGCTGCATTTCCCTGCCAATATTTATCAGCTCAAAACGGCGCAAACAGAGCAAGAGCAGCAGCTTATACAAGAGTGCGGGTTAGGATTTAGAGATGGCGAATTTTTGATCAGCGAGCAAGGCGTCTCATCAGCGGGGCAATCGCGCATGCACATTTTTACTGATCAAGCAGACAGCAATGGCTACGTGTCTGCCAAAATGCTTGGCGCACCGCTCACTGGCGAAATTAAAATGCACCATCATACCGTGCTGCTGGTAAAAGACGGGCGCAAGCAGCGGCTTAATGTGCTGGTTACTGAATACAGCGGCGCCGCACCTACCGCGCAGATGATGCAATTTTTCCACCAGCAGCGCGAGCAAATGCGCGAAAGTGATCCCTCTTGCAGCCCGATCATAACGCTTGCAAACGGCCTGATCAAAAAACCGGCGTTACACCTCATAGGCACTGATATTTTGTTAAACGATCCCAATAGCAGCGCAACCAGCGTGATTGCGGCGCTACGTGCTTGCACGGATCCTCGCGAGCTTGGCGCCGATCTTGAAAACCTGCAATTGGTCGTTGATGTAGAAACGATGCGCCGTGAACAAGAGCAGCAAAGGCAGCCGCTGCAGCAGCTCAATACGCCAGAGGTTTTATTAGAGCCTCCTCTACAAAATGAGGAAGATAATTTGCGCTGATCGCGCAAGCTTTGCTAAGCATACACCATTAATGGCAATAAAAACTGTTGATAACACCTTGACAGCTTGACAAAACTGAACTGTACGAGTGCGAAAGGTTATGCAATGTCCATCAACGCGTAATTTTTATCACGCGCGGCTACGGATCACATTGGTTAAAAATGCAGCCTCTTAAATGCACCTTTGCAACAGCATATCGCGTTTTTCATTATCTTCTTTTACCAAGCAGATAAAAAAAGCCGCCATCAATTGGCGGCTTAGGCAAAATTTGACATTACTGCTGCGCAATCGGGGCAAATTCGCGCGTAGGTTTTGCGATGATTGAGCGAGTTACCGTTTTGATTTCATTGATCACAACATCAATTTTATCGCCAAGTTTAAACTCAATATTGCCATCAATGGTAACAATGCCAAGCTCGCCATTACACACAATGCGCTCTTTGTTGGCTAAGATCAGCTGCCCAGGAATAAAGGCGCTAGCACCATTAGCAAGCAGACGCACCCGCATTCCGGCACGGTTGATATCGAAGATCTCTGCAACAAACACCGTTTTTTGCTGCATCGGCTCTTGCAGCAGCTGCACATAAAGCCAGTCGGCCACGTCGCGCTCTGCTAAGCGGTGCAGCCGGCGCTGACGTGCTAACAGCTCACTAAGACCTGGCTCTGGGGGCGTCGCATGCTCATTTAATAGCATCGCTTTAAGCAGCCGGTGGTTGACCATGTCGCCGTATTTACGAATAGGCGAAGTCCAAGTTGCATAGCAGTCCAGTCCCATGGCAAAGTGCGGTTTAGGGGCAAGGCTAACTTCACTGATCGTTTGATATTTACGAAAGCGGTTTTCTAAATAGGCGTCGCCGCGCGCGGCAAGCTCTCGCCACAATTGGCTAAAACCTTTCACGCAAGCAAGATCATCGCTGCTGTAATTAAGGCCATGCTCAGCAAGAAGCGCGCTGATCTCAGGCAATTTTTCTTTAGCAAAACCGTCGTGGCTGTTAAAAACGCCAAAGCCAAAACTTTTTTGCAGCGCAACTCCCGCACAAATATTGGCGCTGATCATCGCCTCTTCGACCATGCGATTAGCAATACGACGCATTTGAGCGTGGATAGCAACCACTTGATTGTCTTCGCTAAGCTCAAAGTAATAATCTGGGCGATCAGCAAATGAAATCGCATTTTGCTCGCGCCATTGAATGCGTGCCAGAGTATAAGCATGCAATGCATTGATTTGTGATGCGATTTGCTCAGTAGGCGCAAAGCTGTCGTTTTTGATCCCATCAACCCAATCTGAAACTTGCTCATAAGCTAAACGAGCATGCGATTTGATCTTTGCAGCAAAAAAATGGCTATCAAGCAAGGTACCATCACTTTGCATGGTCACTTGGCAGCACAATGCGTGGCGAATTTGCCCCTCGTGCAGCGAGCAGACATCGTCGCTTAGCTCACGCGCTAGCATCGGTATATTGCGCCCTGGCAGATAGATGGTAAAACCACGCAAACGCGCGACTTCATCAAGCTCGCTGTGCGGCGCAACGTAAGCGGTGGGATCGGCAATAGCGATAGTTAAAGTAAAGGTGCCGTCGCTGTTTTGCACAGTATGCAGCGCATCATCCATGTCTTTGGTCGATTCACTATCGATAGTGATAAAGGGCAAATCGGTAAGATCTTGACGTGGCAGCGCATCATCAAGCAAAGGAAAACTCTCGATATTATTTTGCAAATCGTGCTCAGCTGACGAAAGCTCAGGTTCACAATTTGGTAAATTGTGCTTTGCGAGCGTCACCCACCATGGCGCAATTTTGTCATCGGCGCTGGTCACTTTTTCGCTGATTTCGCACAAAAAATTGCCGTCATTTTTTACCAAAGGGTGCTGCGTGAGATGCGCAACCACCCAATCACCTTCGGCAAGTTTGCACTCTTTAAGCTGCGCGCCATTTTTAGCGCGAATAGCATCGCGCAGCGAAGGATTATCGGGCATCACTTGTAACTTATTGTTTGTAAAAACAACTCTGCCAATAAAGCGCGTGATAAATTGCTCTAGCAAAAGCTCAGGCTCGGCCACTTCGCGCTCGCGCTCGGTGCGAATAATGGCTCTGACTTTATCGCCATGCATGACTTTTTTCATATAAGCGGGCGGAATAAAAATGCTGGTTTTATTATCAACTTCTAAAAAACCAAAGCCTTTTTCTGTCGCCTTAACGATGCCTTCTTTGTGCGGAAGGGTCTCTTTGAGCTGTTGCTTGAGCTGCGCTAGTAAGGGGTTGTTTTGAAACATGTTACCGATCATTCCCATCATAAATTTTCGATCACTATACGAGCCTTAGCTAAGAAATCCAAGAGGATACTTTTTTTTGCAAAAGGACGCTGTTTGCAAAGCTTATAAGTAAAAGGCAAGAAAGCCATTTTTTGTGACACATACACAAAAACCATTGCATTGCAAAATAGTGAAAGCAGCGAGTTCAAGATAAAACGGCATGACGCAAACTTTTATTAGATGCCTGAGTTCACATTACGCAAAAGTGGTTACAAATTTACAGTGTTTGGTTGTTTTTTCTTCTTTTTTAGCATGGTAATTTGTGGATGATCTGTCGTCTGCCAATAAAAAATGGGGGGAGAAAATGCAGTTAATTAATGAAAAGCTTGTCTGCTTAGATCTAAAAGCTTGTGATAAAAAAGAAGTATTACAAGAGCTTGTTGATATTTTGTATCAAAATGGGCGCTTGCATGATCCTGAGCAATTTTTAGCCGATGTTTATCAACGTGAAGCGTTAGGAAACACCGGTTTTGAAGAGGGAATTGCACTGCCGCATGCAAAAAGTGCTGCGGTTAAAGAGCCTGCAGTCGTTGTTGGGATCAGCAGGCAAGGCATTGATTATGGAGCAGAAGATGGCAAACCATCACAGCTGTTTTTCATGATTGCCTCACCTGAAAATGGCGGCGACCACCATATTGAGGTACTGGCTAAACTTTCTGGAAAATTGCTCGAAGAAGGTTTTGTTGAGCGCTTGATGGCGGCGCGCGATCCCAAACAAGCCGTTGCGCTGCTTCTTGAGCAAAAAGAAGAAACCGCGCCAGCTGCGACACAAACTCACCAAGGATTTTTAATTGGTGTAACCGGCTGCCCTGCCGGAATTGCGCACACCTATTTAGCAGCAGAAGCGCTCGAAAAGTCTGCAGCAGAAATGGGTTTTTCGATAAAAGTTGAGACTAACGGCTCTATTGGCGTAAAAAACAGCCCAAGCGAGCAAGAAATAGCTGACGCTGCGGCCATCATTGTTGCCAGCGACAAGCAGGTTGATCTAAGCCGTTTTGCTGGCAAAAAAGTGATCATCACCAATGTGAAAGAGCCTATCCGCGATGCAAAGGGGCTGATAAATAAAGCGTTGCAAGCGCCGCTTTATCAAGCGCAAGCAAAAACAGCCAAGCTTGAGAAAGCAGGCTCTGGACGCACTGATTTTTATCGCTATTTAATGAACGGCGTGTCACACATGATCCCCTTTGTGGTCAGCGGCGGTCTTCTCATTGCACTAGCGCTTGCCATTGGCGGTGAGCCTTCAGAAACAGGCATGGTGATCCCAGAAGGAAGCTTGTGGAATAACGTCTTAGCGGTTGGCGCAGTGGCTTTTACTTTAATGCTACCCGTGCTAAGTGGTTATATTGCCTATGCAATTGCCGATAGACCCGCATTAGCGCCAGGTCTTATTGGCGGCTGGATAGCTAATAACGGCTCATTTTATGGCGCAGAAGCTGGCACAGGCTTTATCGGCGCGATCATTGCAGGCCTTGCCGTAGGCTATTTTGTCAAGTGGGTGACGGGGCTTCGTTATCACAAATATATTCAGCCACTTGTGCCGATCATGA
>JBOFXO010000329.1:0-1061 GCA_051654185.1 Vibrionaceae bacterium
AGAGTATTAATGACTCGCTCAATTTTGAACTGATACGCCTCGAGCATAAAATACAGATTGTTGGAAAATTCATAGGCAGCAATTCCTTGCTTGTATTCCATTCTATTTTTAAATGCATCATAGAGCTGGGCTGTAGCTGCCTGCTCACCGCTAGCGGCTGATTGAATTAGCTCAGCGTGCGCCTGACCTGCAGCCTTTGCAGCTGGCTTTATTGGTAGCGCTTTAGGCGTAAAAGTAGGGAGGAATAACTGCCATTCTCGCAAGCGGCGATCCCTGCGCATCATCTGCAGCGCATCAGGCGCGCCTATGCTCATTCCACTAAACACACCAAAACCACAATCAAAACAGCCCTCAGTAATGCTCACGCCGCTTTTCATTGTTGGACTGTGAATTATTACGTCGTATAGATGTGCGTGCGCATTTGGATCCGCTAGAAAAGCTTTTACTTCTTTTCGTGCAGATGTGCTCGCATTGATTACTAGAGTGCTAGTCTCAGGTATTGAGCTATTAATTAGCGCGCCTAAACCGTCGGCAAAATCTCTAGAGTCAGTAGCAACTATGCAGCGCTGACCTGATTTGATAGCCGCTAAAATAGCTGTCTCAGCGTTTGCAGTGTATTTTTGATCGCAATTCCAGCGCACTAAATAGCCGTTATCATTTCTAGGCATTTCAAAAATATTAAAACGCTCATTTGGTCGGCATTCTTCCAAAAAGGTAACTACTTGATCGTCCAAGTCGGCATCCATGACTAAAACTCTTTTAGCTGACTTGATAACCGCTCTTAGCTGCTCAACTAATCTCACGCTTTTGATATTTTCGTTATTCTCTACAACGTCAGAGAGAGCGAGCATGAGCGCCTGAGCTATCTCATCAATGATGAGCGTATCAGTTGTTAGCACGTGATGTTTGAGCATGAGAACAAATGACGGCAAACAAATTGCTAGGCGCTCATTTGCAATCTTGTAGCTAGCTGCAGCAAACTCATGCTCTAGATTGCCCTTGCTAATAATATCGGCTAGCTCATTGCGCGCAGCCTCATAATGAACCGCATTGAATCGAGT
>JBOFXO010000330.1:0-2570 GCA_051654185.1 Vibrionaceae bacterium
GCGCGCGCCTGCACATCTTCTAATTTGTTTTGCACGTTAGGAATGTAGCTCATCTCATGCGTGTAAATCGGCGCAAGATACTCCATTTTTGCCAAATAACTGAGCTGCTGCAGCGGGTGGATCAGCTGCTCAATGGTAAAATGGTTATAGCCTAGCGGAGAATAAGCTTGCGCAGGTCCACCTGCCGTAAAGGAGAGCTGGAAATACTTTTTCGCCAGCTTGTCGCCCTCAGGGCCGTAAGCAAAATTAAAAGTAAAGACCTCGTCAATCCATTTTTTTAGCAGTGCCGGCACCGAATACCAGTGAAGCGGAAACTGCAGTACTATGGTATCTGCTGCTAGCATCGCTTTTTGCTCGGCAGCCACATCGATTTTAAAATCGGGGTAAAGCTTATCGAGTTGACGCACTTCGATATTGCCAATTTTTGCTTGCAGCTCTTTGATGATCAAAGAGTTAGCGTTTGAAGAGGCTAGGTTGGGGTGACCTGAGATCACAAGCACTTTTTTCATTGCAGCTCCTTTTGGTATTAGGCAAATAGTCAGTTTAGTCAGTGAATGGGTTAGTTAACACTATCTTTTTACAAGCCAATGCAATGGGTTAATGGTGTTGCCTTTACGGCGAATTTCAAAATAGAGCCCCGATTCTACTTGTCCGCCACTGTTTCCTGCAAGTGCAATTGCTTCACCGGCTTTTACGGTTTCGCCCACGTTTTTTAGTAAGGCTTGATTGTAACCATAAAATGTCATGTCACCTTTGCCGTGATCGATGACGATCATTAGCCCATAACCACGTAGCCAGTTAGATAAAACAATGGTTCCGTCGTGTGCCGCTTTGATTTCTGTTCCTTCTTGAGCAGAAATGACCACGCCATTCCAGCGTAGCTGACCGCTTTGCTGACTGCCAAAGGTGTGCAATATCTTTCCATAAACAGGCCAAATCAGGTGCCCCTTAAGCGCGCCAATGCCGGTCATTGCCACTTCTGCGGCTTTAGCTTGGTTTTTTATCGCCTGTTGTGCCAGCTCTTGCTGCGCTCGTTGCTGTTGCTCTAGTTGTGCTCGTTGCTGTTGCTGCTGTTGCTGTTGCTGTTGTTGTTGCAATCTCTGCTGCTGCAGCTGTTCAAGCGCTTGTTTTTGCTGGGCAATGCGCTGCGCTTCAACCTCTTGCGCGCGCCTTAGCTGCATCTCTTGTGCCAATTTAAGTGCGGCGATGAGCTGTTTTTCATTATCTTTAAGCTCAGAAATTCTGCTTTTATTGCTGTTGATCTGTTGGCGGATAGCTTGCGCCACTTCTTTTTTGGACTGCTGCGTTTTTAAAAGCTGATCTTTTTGCTCAGATAATTGCTCACGCATAATAGTTTGTTGCTGCGCTTCGTAGCTAAGCTGTTGCTGCTTAAGCGCTAAAGAGGTTTGCGTGGTTTCAAGATGGTAGATGGTATCGCTGCGCGCTTTTGATAAACGCTGCGCATACACAGACATGCGATCGAGTTTGTCGCCTTGTCCGGTAAAGATGGCGCCCATACCACCATCGCTGTTATCTTGCCGGTATTGATGGTCTACCAGCGCGCTTAGCTGCTTGAGCTGGACACTTTTATTTTGCGCAAGCTGCGTGTGCTCTTTGGTCAATTTATCAATGGTTTTTTGGATTTCGGCTAAACGTCGATCTAAAAGACGAATATCTTGAACAAATTGGTTGATCGCTTGCTCTTGTTCTTTTAGTTCGCTTTGTAATAGGGTTAATTTATCGCTGCTCGATTCAAGCTGGGCCTGCTCGCGGCGGATCTCTTTTTTTACGTTCGATAGGTTTTCCGCGTTTGGCTCGGCGATGGCGTCTTGCTGCAAAAAGGCAAAAGTGAATGCGACGCAAATTGTTGCCGGCCAAAAGGCGATTGCTGAGCTAAATTTTTTCTTTTGCATGGTCGCTGATGTTCAGAAAGTAAACCGGCAGTATAGCAAGTCTAATTAATTGCGATACATGCCGACAAAGTGGATAAACGTTTTTTTTGTAAAACTTTTGCTCATTAAAGTGCTTGGTTTTCTTATATATAAAGAGCAGTAATGGTAACTGTAGCAATAAAAAAAAGGGCATATTTAAAAATATGCCCAAAGCGCAATCTACTAGACAGTTTATTTGTTAACAAATAAAACTTTACCTAGCATTTCAGCTGGTTTTTCGGTTTTGGTCAGCGCTAACATGGTTGGCGCAAGATCAGACAATTTTCCGTTTTTGATCAAAGAGATATTTTGATTTCCAACGTAGATCAAAGGCACAGGCAAGTTGGTGTGCGCAGTGTGCGGCTCGCCTGTTTGCGGGTCAACCATCATTTCGGCATTACCGTGGTCAGCTGTGATCAGCAGTTGTCCGTCCATCTCTTTGATAGCATCAACGACACGACCAACGCAGTGATCAACCGCTTCACAGGCAGCAACAGCAGCTTCAAACACGCCAGTGTGGCCAACCATATCGCCATTAGGATAGTTGCAGATAATGTAATCGTATTTACCACTTTTGATCGCGGCGACCAGTTTATCGGTGAGCTCTTCGCTGCTCATCTGTGGCTGTAGATCGTAGGT
>JBOFXO010000331.1:0-4433 GCA_051654185.1 Vibrionaceae bacterium
CAAATCGGCGCCGCCCAGCGAGTAGCCTGCGAGCACCTGCGCTATCTGCATCACCTGCTCTTGATACAAAATAATGCCGTAAGTTGGGTCGAGGATCTCTTTTAGTGATTCATGTTGCCACTTTTCATCAGGGTAAGAAATTGCTTCGCGGCCGTGCTTACGGTCGATAAAGTTATCGACCATCCCCGACTGCAAGGGGCCTGGGCGAAATAGCGCAACCAGCGCGATCATATCTTCAAAACAGTCAGGTTTTAAGCGCTTGATAAGCTCTTTCATGCCGCGCGATTCAAGCTGAAACACCGCGGTTGTTTGCGCATTTTGCAGCAGACGAAACGATTTTTGGCAATCGAGCGCAATCGCTTCTATGCGCACCTGATCGTTAGGCGCAAGATTGCGGTTAATAAGGCCAAGCGCCCAATCGATAATGGTGAGCGTGCGCAGGCCTAAAAAGTCAAACTTAACAAGGCCCACCGTCTCAACGTCATTTTTATCAAATTGCGTAACAGGAAAATTGCCTTCGCTGTCACAATAAAGCGGCGCAAAATCGGTGATGGTGGTCGGCGATATAACCACCCCTCCCGCATGCTTGCCCGCATTTCGCACGCACCCTTCTAAAATTTTGCACGTATCGATAAGCTCTTTAACTTCTTCGTCTTGCTCGTAAAGATTACCGAGCGCTGGCTCTACTTCAAACGCTTTTTCAAGCGTCATGCCAGGATCGGGCGGAATTAATTTTGAAATTCTATCGACAAAACCATAGGGGTGACCTAGCACGCGCCCGACGTCGCGGATCACAGCTTTTGCCGCCATGGTACCAAAGGTGATGATCTGCGAAACAGCGTCGCGCCCGTACATTTGCGCAACGTGCTCAATCACGCGGTCACGCTTATCCATGCAAAAATCGATATCAAAATCGGGCATCGATACCCGCTCTGGGTTTAAAAAGCGCTCAAAAAGAAGGTCAAATTCTAGCGGGTCAAGATCGGTGATCTGCAAGGAATACGCCACTAAAGAGCCAGCGCCTGAGCCACGACCTGGGCCGACAGGAATACCATTGTCTTTTGACCATTGGATAAACTCCATCACAATCAAAAAGTAGCCAGGAAATCCCATTTGATTTATCACAGCAAGTTCAATATCAAGGCGCTGATCATATTCGCCGCGCCGCTTTGCTAAAACTGCCGGATCTGGGAATAAAAACGCGAGCCGTTTTTCAAGCCCCTCTTTGGATTTTTTGATAAGAAATTCACCGACTTCAAGGCCACCTGTCGGGAAATTTGGCAAAAAATACTCGCCAAGGCGCAAAGTCACATTGCAGCGCTTAGCGATTTCAACGCTGTTTTGCAAAGCCTGTGGCAGATCGGCAAACAGCTCGCACATTTCAGGCTCACTGCGCAAATACTGCTGCGCGCTGTAGTTTTTAACGCGCCGCGGATCGTCAAGCGTGTAACCATCGTGGATTGCAACGCGAATTTCATGCGGCTCAAAAAGCTGCGGCGTTAAAAAACACACCTCATTGGTCGCAACCACCGGCAAATCTTGGGCAACAGCAAACTCAAGCGCATATTGCAAATAGCTTTCTTCATCGGCGCGACCTGTGCGGATAAGCTCAATGTAAAAACTGTCTGGAAAATGGTGCTTATAAAAATCAGCAATCGCTTGCGCAGCGCTGTGATTTCCCTTAAGCAGTGCTTTGCCAAGCTCACCATTTCTTGCGCCACTAAGCACAATGAGCCCTGCGCTAAGCTCGCTTAACCACTCGTGATCAAGCACCGGCCGATGCAGCACATGGCCACGCAAATACGCTTTTGAGATCAATAAAGTAAGGTTTTTATAGCCCTGATCATTAGCTGCAAGCAATGTAAGCTGGCAGAGTTCATCGCCAAAATGGGGCGATTGCAGCAAAAAATCGGCGCCAATGATAGGCTTGATCCCCATGCGCTGCGTTGTTTCATAAAACTTAACCAGACCACATAAATTGGTAAAGTCGGTCAGCGCCAGCGCTGGCATGCCAAATTCTGCCACCTTTTTCACTAAGGCGCTCACCTTCGACAAACCATCTACCATCGAAAATTCGCTGTGGGTGCGAAGATGAATAAAACGAGGATCAGTCATACTACTTTAATACTCGTAAAACAGGTTTAAAACTTTTGCGATGCTCAGCTATCGCGCCATATTTTTCTAGTGCCGCGACATGGGCGGCGGTAGGATAACCTTTGTGCGCAGCAAAACCGTAGTGCGGATAACGCGCATCAAGTGCTTGCATTTCACGGTCGCGCGCCACTTTAGCTAAAATGGAAGCGGCGCTAATTTGCGCAACGCTCAAATCACCTTTAACAATCGCTTTAGCCGGCAAACCGAGATTTTCCGGCACACGGTTACCATCGATAAGCACAAGCTCAGGTTTAATTTCAAGTTTTGCTACCGCGCGCTTCATCGCAAGCATGGTGGCGGCTAAAATGTTCATTTCATCAATTTCTAAGGGCTCGGCGCGCCCTAATGCCCATGCGAGCGCTTTTTCTTTGATCTCTTTTTCTAGCGCCTCGCGTTTACTTTGCGACAATTTTTTAGAATCAGTCAGCCCAGCAATAGGCTGCTTAGGATCTAAAATGACCGCAGCTGTCACCACCGCGCCCACTAAAGGGCCACGCCCTACTTCATCAACGCCAGCAATCAGCTTTGCGCCACAATAATCAATTAACTGCATTTATCGACCTATTAAATCAAGCACTGCCTGCGCTGCCATGTGGTCCGCATTACAACGAATTTGCTGATGTAATTGAGTAAATTGCGCCATGAGCGCTTCATTATCGCTTTGTAACATAGTTGTGACATCAAAAGCGAGTTGCTCTGCGGTGCACTCTTCTTGCAAGCGCTCAGGCACCAGCGCTTTACCCGCAAGCAAATTAGGCAAAGACACAAACGGGGTTTTTAGCAAACGGCGCGCAAGCCACGCGGTAAAGGCATTTACTTTGTAAGCTACCACCATCGGCCGTTTTAGCAGCATGCATTCAAGCGCGACAGTGCCTGATGCAAGCAGCACCGCATCACTTGCCGCAATAACATCACGCGCGGTGTCGTCGATCAAAATAAAATTGAGCTGCGGCGCTATTTGCCGCCAAATTTCTTCAAATTCGCGGCGGCGCTGCGCATTAACTAACGCCACAACAAAGTGCAAGTTTGGATCGGCTTGATGCAACATCGCACAAGTTTGCACAAAAATTGGCGCAATTTGCAACATTTCGCCATGGCGACTGCCCGGCAAAACGGCTAAATAGCGCGCCTGCGGATCAAGCTGCAATTTGTGCCGCGCAGCTTGCTTGTCACAAGTTAACGCAATTTGATCAGCCATGGTATGGCCGACAAAAACACAAGGCACGTTAAATTTGTCGTAAAACGCTTTTTCAAACGGCAATAGCGCCAGTACCAAGTTAGTCGCCCTAGCAATAGAAAAAATGCGTTTTTGCCGCCAAGCCCATACGCTAGGGCTAACATAATGAACCGTGGTGATCCCTTTTTGCTTTAGCGCAAGCTCAAGACGCAAATTAAAATCAGGAGCATCAACGCCGATGAAAATATCGGGAGGATCGGCTAAAAAATGCGCCACCAAAGCGCGCTTTATGTGCAAAAGGCGCGGCAAATGACGCAGCACCTCAACAAGCCCCATCACCGCAAGCTCTTCCATATCAAACAGCGTTTCACAGCCGAGCGCTTGCATTTTCGGCCCGCCAATGCCAACAAATTGCGCGCTTGGATAACGCTGCAGCAGCGCTTGCATTAAACCTGCACCTAAAATATCGCCGGAGAGTTCTCCGGCGACAATCGCAATGCGCAGCGGTTTTTCTGCGTTAACCATTAACGGATAATTCCTCGCGTTGATTTAGCAAAAAACTCAACTAAAACATTAAGCTGTGGAAATTCTTTTGCCATCGCTTCAATATGAAGCTGCGCATCACTGAGCACCATCTCGTTACGATACAAAATTTTGTAAGCTTCGCGAATAGCTTTGATCGCAGCCTTGTCAAAACCGCGCCGGCGCAGTCCCTCCACATTCACCCCAAATGGGCTGCAGTGGTTGCCTTGCGCCATCACAAACGGCGGCACATCTTGCACGACAATCGATCCGCCGCCCAACATGACATGCGCGCCGATGGTGCAAAATTGGTGAACGGCCGACATTCCGCCAATGATTGCATGCGAGCCCACTTTAACGTGACCGGCTAGCGTTGCGTTATTGGCAAAAATGCAGTGATCTTCCACCACACAATCGTGAGCTACATGCGCATTGATCATAAACAGGTTATGGCTGCCAATACGCGTTTCACCTTTATCGTGCACCGTACCACGATGCAAAGTGACGTGCTCACGAATGGTATTGTGATCGCCAATGATCAATTTGGTTGGCTCGCCCGCGTATTTGAGATCTTGGCACG
>JBOFXO010000332.1:0-1298 GCA_051654185.1 Vibrionaceae bacterium
ACTGCTTTTACTTGAATTATTGATAATTGCGGGATCTTTAATTCTATTAAGGTCTTGATTGCGATGAAATCGCGGAGAAATTAAATTTATTTGCGGTGAGGTTGTGATGAAAATGGATTACATGCAGGAATTGTCTGAATGGGCAAATCAGAAAAGAATAAAACCGTCACAAAGAGAAAAACATGTGGTGGCATTTTTGGCTGTGCGTGATGACGTAAAACGCGCCCTTGATAACGGCTATACAATGAAAACCGTTTGGGAGCACCTGCGTGAAACCGGGCGAATTTCATCTCGATACGAAACATTCACTTTGCACGTAAAACGATTTATTAGAGCGGAAAATGTGACGGTTAAGAAAAAGCCTGCAGTAATAAAAAATGAAAAGAAACCTCTTGGGTTTACATACAACCCCATTCCTCGGGAAGAGGATTTAATTTAATCAAAATTAGATTTTTTTAATGCAAATTTAAATTTATTTAACTTACAAATTATTTATTACGAAAGAGCTCAAGGAATATATTTGTGTTTTTTTAATCTAACTAGCATATCAATGTTTACCTTGCCAGCCACACTAAGCGCATATTAGGGGGACCGGCCCGGCTACACCCCCTATTACGCTTAAATCACCATCACAAATCATCCTCACGAATTTTTGCGGCGCTCTTTAAGCTCCTGCAATCTTTGCTGATAATCAGCATGAATTTCAGAGCATTCACCTAGCGATTCATAAATAGCAACCAAACGCCGCAGATCGGCAATGTCTAATTTTGCTTTAGGATCATATTGTTTGAGCGCTTGCTCATAATCCAACAGCAATTTTTTATTATTTCTTAACCAAGCGCCTTCTTGATAGCTACCTTTTTCAGTTTTTGGCCGGCGATGTAAACGCGGGCGCAAAGGCTTGGCTTGAGTGGCAGCTTCTGGTGAATAGATAAATCGTACCGCTGTGATTTTTTTAGCTGTTCGGATCGGTTGCCAGATCACGGAAATGTCAGTGTGTTGATTAATCTTTTCAACCGCAGGTTTGATCACGCGTTCACTAAAATGCCCCCAGCGCTCATAATCTCCGCTTAACCCAGCTTGCGATTTCATCCATTCGACAGTTAGCTCTACAACCACTGCTTCACCTTGCTGATGCTTATGCAATTTTTTGGCTTTGATTAGCCATTGATAAAGGCGGAATGAAAATGGGGTGTTGAGGCGCGCTGCATATTCAAAATTAACAGCCGTAAAACGATCTTTAAGCTCAAACAGGTAAGGCTCAATACGAGAACTAAATTCAACCACCACATGACTAT
>JBOFXO010000333.1:0-2114 GCA_051654185.1 Vibrionaceae bacterium
GCGCGCTGCACCTCTAAAAGTGCGGCAAAAATGGCGTTATGGTGGTGCGTGTGGTAGATCACTGGCGCCATATCAAGAACGGTCAGTTTTTCGACCAGCTGTGGCGATTGCAGCGCTAGCATCATCGCCGCTTTTCCCCCCATAGAGTGACCTATCACATGCAGTTTATCGACCTTGCACTGCGCTTTGATAAAGGCGGTTAAATGCTGCGCTAACGCGTTGTAACTCATATCGTCCGTTGTGGGTGATAAGCCGTGGTTGGGCAGATCCACTTGATAGACTAAAAAATCATCGCTGAGCTTTTTTGCCAGCAGGTTGAGATTCTCTTTTGCGCCAAACAGCCCGTGCAGTAAAAGAAGCGCAGGGCCTTCACCCGAAGTTGTGTGATGTAAAATCATTGATGTTTTTCCCTATTTACTGCTTTTTCGTAGAGTATACCGCCTTATCTGGTATAATCTGTGGCAAATTGGTTAAAAGGATCGATGAGCCTAGCATGAAGATGATTGAAATTGATGATGACTTATACTGCTATATTGCCAGCCAAACTAAGCATATTGGTGAGGAAAATGCGTCAGATATCCTGCGCAGGCTGCTTTTAGTCCCGAAGTCTTCATCCTCTTTGGCGCAAGGTGCTCTTGAAGCTGATAATACAACTGCATCGGCGCAGTTTACGCCAGCGCAGCAGCTTGATATGTTGCTGCTTACCCCAGAATTTTTGCGCCATAAAAGTACCGTAAGCCGCTTTATGTTAGTGCTTGCTAAATTGTATCAAATCGACAGTCGCTTGTTTGGTCAGGCGGCGTTGATCAAAGGGCGCAAGCGTTTCTATTTTGCTGATAATGAACAAGATCTGTTAGCAAATGGGAGAACCACGAAGCCGCGGCCTATTCCTCACACGCCATATTGGGTGATAACTAACACCAATACAGGGCGTAAGCGTCAAATTATTGAGCAAATGATGTACAAGATGGGCTTTAGCGATCAAGAAGCTACGCGCGTAAGCGGTGCGATTTAGCCGCGTAGGTTAACAAAAGCTTGCTGTTTACGCCGTGCATTTCGGCCTAACCATGGCCATTTTACGCCGCGGCTGTAAACGGCAAGCCATGTTGTCTGTTTTTGCTTAAACAAGCTTTTTTAGTTTTATGATAAGGGACGAAAATGGTTGCAACGCGTGCAGGCCAACCGGCATTAATGCAAGATCTTGAAAACATTCCTCGCTTAGTCGCAAATTATTTTGAGCTGCAGCCTGACGCTACCAATGCCGCGCACCGCGTGGAATTTGGCACTTCAGGGCATCGTGGTAGCGCGAATAATTGCACTTTTAATCAGGCGCACATTTTAGCTATCACGCAAGCCATTGTTGAAATTCGAAAAAAAAATGGCGTAACCGGTCCGCTGTTTGTCGGTAAAGATACGCACGCGTTGTCAGAGCCTGCTTTTTGTTCGGTGCTTGAAGTGCTGCTTGCAAATGGCGTGCAGGTTAAAATTCAAAAAGATCAAGGCTATACACCAACGCCGGCTATCTCATTTGCTATTTTGACCCACAACGCTTGCTCTAAGGCAAAAGCGGACGGCATTGTGATCACGCCTTCGCATAATCCTCCTTGTGACGGCGGGATCAAATACAACCCAGCGCATGGCGGTCCTGCTGAAGATCTCATCACAAAAGCGATTGAATCACGCGCTAATGAGCTGCTGGCTGCGCAATTAGCCGGCGTGCAGCGTATTGATCTTACTCATGCTCTACAAAGTGGCGCACTGCAAGAAGAAGATTTTGTCTTGCCGTACGTACAGCAGCTTGAGCAAGTTATTGATATCAAAGCTATTCAAAATGCAAAACTTAAAATTGCAGTTGATCCCTTAGGCGGCGCAGGCATTGCGTATTGGCAAGCGATAGCTCAGTTTTATCACCTTGATATTACGCTGGTGAATGAAAAGGTGGATCCGTCATTTTCGTTTATGACGCTCGATAAAGATGGCCTTATTCGCATGGATTGCTCATCGCCGTACGCGATGGCAGGTTTGCTGGCGCATAAAGACAGCTATGATCTGGCGCTTGGCAATGATCCCGATTTTGATCGCCATGGCATTGTTACGCCACAAGGTTTGATGAA
>JBOFXO010000334.1:0-2868 GCA_051654185.1 Vibrionaceae bacterium
CATGACATGCGCGCCGATGGTGCAAAATTGGTGAACGGCCGACATTCCGCCAATGATCGCATGCGAGCCCACTTTAACGTGACCGGCTAGCGTTGCGTTATTGGCAAAAATGCAGTGATCTTCCACCACGCAATCGTGAGCTACATGCGCATTGATCATAAACAGGTTATGGCTGCCAATGCGCGTTTCACCTTTATCTTGCACCGTACCACGATGCAAAGTGACGTGCTCACGAATGGTATTGTGATCGCCAATGATCAATTTGGTTGGCTCGCCCGCGTATTTGAGATCTTGGCACGCCTCACCGACCGAAGCAAATTGGAAAATTTCGTTGTATTTGCCAATCTTGGTGGGGCCTTTGATCACAACATGGCTATGAATGTGCGTTCCATCGCCAATGGTAGATCCGGCGCCAATATAGGAAAAAGCGCCAACGACCACATTCGCACCAAGAGTCACGTTTTCTTCAATCACCGCCGTTGGGTGAATTCGCACAGAAGGATGGATCACGATTATATTTCTCGTCTAGCGCATTTTAATTCAGCCGAGCAGACAACTTTGCCGTCTACTTTAGCCACCCCGTTAAATGCCGCAATACCGCGCCGCTCTTTCAAAAACTCCACTTCAAGCAGCATTTGATCGCCTGGTGTTACAGGCGCGCGGAATTTGGCTTTATCAACGCTCGCGAAGTAGTAAAGCTCATTTACTCGTGGCGTGCCAAAGGTTTTAAACGCCAAAACGCCGGTTGCCTGCGCCATCGATTCTAAAATCAAAACACCAGGAAAAACAGGAAGCTGTGGGAAGTGTCCGGTAAATTGCGGTTCATTAAAAGAGACATTTTTGATGGCGTGCAGGTATTTACCTTCTTCGTAATCAAGCACACGATCAAGCAGTAGAAAAGGGTAACGATGCGGTAAAAGCGCTTTAATTTGATCTATCGTTAGAATTTTTTTTTCGCGAGTCAACATATTATTCCCATAAAATCGGCTTGAATACATCGCGCAAAAGAGAATGCGCATCCAATGGGTAAAGGCGCAGCTTTCATCAAGACAAACTGCGCCCTACCTAAATAAAATTCGATCAAGCCGATGTACTTTAATATTTTTTAATAGCCAATGTCTTAGGCGGTCAGTATACCTAAATCAAGGGCAAAATATTGCGCACAAGTGCTGAAATATTGCAGCTAAGTCATTTTTTTATAAGCTTTTCCAGCTCACGGACTCGTTCATGCATGTCACCAATACGCATAAGGCGCGGCACAGATTTTCGCCATTCTTTGTTCGTTTGCAAAGGAATGCCTGAAGAATAAATGCCCGCCTCATCAATAGAACGCATTACCATGCCCATGCCGGTTACCACCACATTGTCAGTAATTTCAATATGGCCATTGAGCACACTTGCCCCAGCAATCAAGCAATTACGTCCCATTTTGAGGCTACCGCCGATCACAGTACCACCACAGATACAGCAGTTATCGCCAAGCTGCACATTGTGGCCAATTTGGCACAAGTTATCGATAACGACACCATTGCCAATCACGGTGTTGCCGATCGCGCCGCGATCGACGGCGCTGCAGGCGCCAATTTCAACGCGATCGCCAATGATCACGCAACCCACTTGCGGAATTTTTTCCCAGCGGCCTGTGCTATTGTCTTTTGCGTAACCAAATCCATCGCCGCCAATCACTGTGCCCGATTGCAGCAGACAATCTTCGCCTAAGATAACGCCATGATAAATGGTAACATTTGCCCAAAGCCGTGTACGAGCGCCAATTTTTGCATTGGTGCCGATCACGCAGCCTGCGCCAATTTGCACGTCATCGCCTAGCACCACGCCCTCTTCGATCACCGCATGATGGCCGATAGCGACGTTATTACCCACTTTTGCCGTTGGCGCAATATACGCGGTCGGCGCAATGCCGCTGGCACAAGCTGGCGTTTTATCAAATAGCTGCGCCGCTTTTGCATAGGCAAGATAAGGATCTTTAACCACAAGCGCATTGGTTTGGCAAAGCGGCAGATCCTGCGGCTTCAGCAAGATAGCGCTCGCGTTACTTGTTTCTAAATAGTGGCGATAACTGTTACTGTTTAAAAAAGTCAGCTCGCCGGCTTTCGCGTTTTCTAAGCTGGCTACCGCATAAACAGTGACGTTTCCGTCACCGTGCAAAGTTGCGCCAAGCCTGTCTGCAAGTTCATTTAGTGTTATCGGTGTCACTGTTATTTCACCGCCTTTAACACTTCTTGAGAAAGATCGTCTTGCGCGCTCGCAAACACTACCGCGTTACGGTCAAGAACCATGGTATAACCTTTTTGCTGAGCGATTTTTTGTACCGCATTTTGCAGCTTATCAAGCAGCTTGTTTTGCTCTTGACCGGCCATTTTGGCTTGCTCAGTACGAAGCGTTGTCACTTTTTCTTTTAATTCGTTATCTTGTTTTTGCAGCTTCGCTTCTGCAGCGCTACGCTCTTTTTCGCTCATCACAGCAACGTTGCGTTTCACTTTAGCAAAGTCGTCTGCCAGCGCTTTTTCAAGGCGTTGCACTTCATCAATTCTACTTTTAAATTGCCCTTGCAGCTTCGCATTAAGCCCAGTCGCTTTCGCCATTTCAGCTAAAATATCACCGGTCGCTACATAAGCAATTTTTTGAGTCGCAGCAAAGGTGGATGAAATTGAAGCAGACAGTAGCAGCAAACCTAAGCCTGCTTGTTTAATAACTTTATTCATTGGTGACTCCTTTATATTTTGATCAGATTGATTTAAAACGTGCGGCCAATGGTGAACGAGAAGAACTCTTCATCATCACCCTCGTATTTTTTCAAAGGCTTAGCTAAAGAGAATACGAGCGGACCTAACGGCGAGCGCCACTGCA
>JBOFXO010000335.1:0-1095 GCA_051654185.1 Vibrionaceae bacterium
AATGGTCGCAACTGTTTGTTATTGCGCTCGATGGGGGTTTTTTGCTGGCAAAGTGGCGCTTTGCAGCGCTAACGCCATTCAGACATAAAAACAGTATAAAAATCATCGACATCACAACACTGTTCCACTAATTTGTGCATAGGAATTAGAAGTGCTTGATTTGTTTTGAGCAAAAGCTTTGTTTGCAAGGCAGCCAATTATTTCAATTTTTTATCTCAAGCTTATTAAATGAGCAAAATCAAAATGTGATGAGTTTTATGGCAACAAAGCCATTTTTTTAAAAGAGATAAATATTTCACGCTATTAAAAATCGTGTTTCGGTTATTGGAGTTTTATCGTGTTCCCATTTTTCTTTCCTAGTGCCTCTCGTTTAAGCACCCTCGTGAGGTCGGCTGCATCTAGCGAAAACGGGCCAACATTGCCAGTAACAGCGGTGTTAAACTCGCCAAGCGTTCCGAACACAAATACAGCCGCGGCGCCAGTAGCTGGGCAAGCAGGGCCTTCTACGCCAGCGGCAACAAGTCCTATGCCGCCCGCAGTCATTCCCGCAGCATTGGCTGCTCAGCCGATTATTACTGACAGCGCAATGCTTAGGATTGTGGGAAAGCCAAATGCCCATGATGGGGCGCAAGCCAGCCAAGAGCGATGCCGACTGCGCGCTGTCACAGCCTTTGCTCAGGTGCTTGACCTTCGCCCAAACCAAGTCGATAGCCATGTACCAAGTGGCGTAACGCCGATCAAATCTATTCTGTCGGCGATACTGACCGCTGAAAATAGACCTATTCCAGATCCAGCAGGGATGCTAAAGCTAATACACGAATTTATTGATGTTATAAATCATCGCGCTTGCCCACCACAAGCTTTGCCGCCGAGTGCGCCAGTCGCTGTTAGCCCAAACAATGCTCCAAGCACTAGCGGCGCCGCTGCGGCTCTTTCTTCTCAAATGGGCGCAGCAGGTATAGCTGTTCTCCCTGCCCCACGTTTTAAAGCACCACAACAGCCGCGCCTGCCAGCTGGCACTGCAAGACAAGCTGTTCTTTTGACAACAGCTCCGCCAGGATTTCCAGAGTTTGCTGTATTTTCTGCTAACGGTAT
>JBOFXO010000336.1:0-1086 GCA_051654185.1 Vibrionaceae bacterium
CAACAATGCCTATGCACTATGGAAAGCAGGATGCAGCCTGCAAGAGCTTTCACAATTATTACCCGCAGAGATTCCCGCGCCAGAGCCGGTTAGTGAGCTTCAAGACGGCAGAGTGCCACAGCCGATTGAGCTAGATCCAAGCACGCCAATCTATTCACTGCCGTTTCACCTCGGACACCAGTTTTTGCATGATACGCAGCTTTGCGTAACGGGCCAGCTGCATTTTGTTCAAACAGCACTAGCGGCGATGGGCCTGCAAACGCACGCTGATGTATCACTGCATGAAATAACGCCTGAGCTGCTTGCTCATGCCGGCTTTGCGCGCTCAAATGAAGATATGAACCTGTGGTTAAAACCGCAGCTAAGGCACGATCAATACTGGGTATTTCACACAGGTCATCCTACAATGCATGATCTGCATTCTTGGTATGTGCAAAACTACCGCGATGCATTCAATTATGAACTTGCTCCAACATGGATGATCTTCGAGTCTGCGAACGAGGCGATAAGAGCAAGACAGCAAGCCAGTGTATTCTCAACAACACAGCGGCGCACATCAGATCATCTTTTAGGACCTGCAACAACATACCTTACCACTTATCAATCTACACAGCCCTTATCAGCAACGCGCCGTCCATCACTCACTAGCTCGTCACATTACAGCTCAACGCGCTATTTTCAGCCACAAGATAGCCGCACAACTCATCTTCATGAGGCAACGCAAGAGCGCTACCAAGTGCCAGCACAAGTGACTCTTCCATCGGATTTTATTTCATCATCACACAGCAGCCAAACAACGCCATTTACTACCGAGCCAATTCGGATCCCGGTGATCATTGATCTTGCAATCAATCGTCCCGATCCGCGCGATCTGCAGGTTAATTTGTATCCGCAAATAGAGCAGCGACAAGAGCTGCCTTTTTATGTTGCGCCGCAAATGCCACAAACAGCGCTGCCAATGTATGTCGCACCTCAATTAACACAAACAACACTGCCGATGCATATCGCCCCACAATTGCCACAGGCTAGGCTGCCAATGCACATCGAGCCACATGTAGCGCGAGCAACAATGCCGGTGCATCCATC
>JBOFXO010000337.1:0-1441 GCA_051654185.1 Vibrionaceae bacterium
GCACAAATTATCTGGGATCAAACACTTATTGAAAAATACAGCTGTTTTGGCCCTCGCTATACCTCTTACCCGACAGCGCTAGAGTTTTCTCCAAAGTATCAAGCGCAGCAATTTGAAGAAGCGTGCGCGCAATACCCAAAGCGCCCTCTTTCTTTGTATGTGCATCTGCCATTTTGTCATAAGCTTTGCTACTACTGCGGCTGCAATAAAATTATCACCCGTCAAAAAGGAAAAGCTGACACCTATCTTGACGCGCTCGAAAAAGAAATCGCGCAGCGCAGCGTATTGCTTAACACCCGCACTGTCACGCAGCTGCACTTAGGTGGTGGTACGCCCACATTTTTAAGCGAAAAGCAGCTAGAAAGATTGCTCACCATGCTGCGCCAGCATTTTACGATTGCCGCGTCTGCTGAGATCAGCATCGAGATCGATCCACGCGAAATAGCGCTCAACCGGCTGGATCACCTGCGCGAAATAGGCTTTAACCGGATCAGCATTGGCGTGCAAGATTTTGATAAAAAAGTGCAAAAAGCCGTGAATCGCGAGCAAGACGAAGAGTTCATTCGCAATCTCGTTATTCGCGGTGAAGCGCTTGGCTTTTCCTCGATAAATCTCGATTTGATCTACGGGTTACCTCTTCAAACTCCGGAGAGCTTTGCCAAAACCGTGCAGCAAGTGATCGCGATGCGGCCACAACGTTTGTCGGTTTTCAACTACGCGCACCTACCACAGCGCTTTGCGGCGCAAAAAAAACTAAACGAAGCAGATATGCCAAGCGGGGCGCAAAAACTTCAAATTTTACAACAGACAATCGCAAGCCTAACAGAAGCCGGTTACCAATTTATCGGTATGGATCATTTTGCATTGCCCGATGATGAACTGGCCGTAGCACAGCGCCAAGGGTTACTGCATCGCAATTTTCAAGGCTATACCACGCAAGGCACGTGCGATCTTTTAGGGCTTGGCGTGTCATCCATTTCCATGATTGGTGATTGCTACGCGCAAAATCAAAAAGATCTTAATCTTTATTACCGCGATATCGAGCAAAATGGGCATGCACTTTGCCAAGGACTGCAGCTAGATAGTGAAGACAAACTGCGCCGCGATATTATCAAATCACTGATCTGCAATTTTAAGTTAGATAAGCACGCCATTGAGCAGCAATATCAGCTCACCTTTAACAAGCATTTTGCACAAGATCTCGCGCTGCTAAACAATCTTATTGCTGACGGTTTAGTCGAAGTCACTAAGCAACAGATCATCGTAACAAAAATTGGCCGGCTGCTGATCCGTAATATTTGTATGTGTTTTGACACCTACATGCGCGATCGAGCAAAGCTGCAACAATTTTCGCGTGTTATCTAGACATACATGCAAAGCGCTACAGTTTTTCTCTTGTAGCGCTTAGCCTGCTGAGGCGAAAAACGCTAAAACTGCAGTT
>JBOFXO010000338.1:0-5888 GCA_051654185.1 Vibrionaceae bacterium
CAAACGAAAGAAGATCACGTCACCATACCCGATGCAATTACCATTAATGGGCCAAGCGTAGGTATTGATGATGATGCCGATCTGCGGCAAAAAGTGATTGTTTCTGCGCAAGAAGTCGAATCTATCATTGGCAGTACCAGCGGCGAAAACGCTGATTCACCGCTTGAGCTGCGCGATGCGGTGAGAAATGCCATCAGTGAGATCACGAAAAAAGAGCCTTATTCTTTAGAAGAGCCAAGCGCCCTTGCAGCAAGTGAGCCTGCGCCCGCCATTGAGCCAAAAAACAGTGAGCCGGCCAAGGACCTAGAGTCCGACAGCCAAATTGCTGAGCCTGCTGAAGATGAAATTACCTTACCCAAAACAGATACCGCAAGCACGCAGCGAGCAAAGCCTAAGACAGAAAAAAGCCTTCAAGCCTCAGCTAAGAGCAAAAATCTTACTGATAAAACTGCCAGCGCAACGGCGATTGCCGATCTGCAATTTGCGCTTTCTAACAACATGCTACTCTCTATTCCAAGCACGCGCTACGCGCTGCAGCTTGGCGCCTTTCGCTCACCTCATGAGGTGAAAGAATTTTTGGATCATTATGATTTAGAGGGACGCGTGCAAGTGTATGAAACGCGCCGCGATGGCAGCTCATGGTTTATGGTTTTACTTGGTGATTACGCGTCAGCCTCAGAAGCTCGCAGCACGCAAACACGTTTATCTGAGCCTTTAAAAAACCTTGGACCATGGACAAAATCATTCACGCAAATTCATAAAGAGATCAAGCGCGTACAATAATTATTGCAATGTTGATTTATCTCTGATTGCATCGCAAAAATAAGATACAATCCACCCCTTGTTTCGCACAGGCGGTGGATATTTATGAAAAAACAGCGGGCCTTTTTAAAATGGGCGGGAGGTAAGTACTCCCTCGTTGATGATATTCGTAAGCACCTTCTTGAAGCAGACCTGTTAATTGAGCCTTTTGTTGGCGCAGGAACGGTTTTTTTAAACACCGACTACCCACGCTACCGTTTATCAGACATTAATCCGGATCTGATCAATTTATACAATTTGCTCAAAACAAAGCCTGCTCAATATATTAGTGATGCAAAGCTTTTGTTTTGCGAGGAAAAAAATCAAAAAGAGGTGTACATTGCCCTGCGCCAGCAGTTTAATCAAACCGATGATATCTACCTGCGCGCACTCTATTTTTTATACCTAAACCGCCACGGGTTCAATGGGCTTTGTCGCTACAACAAAAAGGGCGGCTTTAATGTTCCTTTTGGCTCCTACAAAAAGCCTTATTTCCCCGAAGATGAGCTGATCTTTTTTTCTGAAAAAGCGCAGCGCGCTACCTTTGTTTGTGAAAGCTACGCGCAGAGTTTTGCTGCCGCGACAAAAAATTCAGTGATTTACTGCGACCCCCCCTATGCGCCGCTGTCGACCACTGCCAATTTTACCACTTACACAAGCAACGGTTTTAGCTTGGATGATCAAGCCCTATTAGGAGAGCTGGCACAAAAAACGGCGCAGAGTAAAAAAATTGCTGTGCTCATTTCAAACCACGATACACCACTTACGCGCAGGCTCTATCAAGGCGCGCACCTCAATGCTGTCCAAGTGCGCCGCACCATCAGCCGCAACGGCGCTGGTCGTAACAAGGTGGATGAACTGCTCGCGCTATTCACATAGCACGTTTTACAAATAAACCTTTGCAAAGACACCGGCCTCGCAATAACGTAAAATTGCCGAAATAAACGCCAAAAGAGAAATGCAATGAGAGACTTTTTAATTGCGCCGTCAATTTTGTCGGCAAATTTTGCAAAACTGGGAGAAGATGTGCAGGCGGTGCTCGATGCCGGTGCGGATGTTATCCATTTTGATGTGATGGACAACCACTATGTCCCAAACCTCACCTTTGGCGCACCTATTTGTAAAGCGCTGCGCGATCATGGCATTAGCGCCCCCATCGATGTGCATTTGATGGTAAAACCGGTTGACCGGATCATTCCCGACTTTGCAAAAGCGGGCGCAACCATGATCACTTTTCATGCTGAAGCAAGTGAGCATGTCGATCGCACCTTGCAGCTCATTAAAGAATGCGGCTGCCAAGCGGGGCTAGTCTTTAATCCTGCTACGCCGCTGCATCATCTTGAGCACGTGATGGACAAGCTGGATCTCATTTTACTCATGTCAGTCAATCCAGGATTTGGCGGACAAACCTTTATCGCGCAAACTTTTAACAAAATAAGACAAGCGCGCGCGCTCATCGAGCAAAGCGGCCGTAACATTCGCCTTGAAGTTGATGGCGGGATCAACGCTGATAATATTGCGCAAGTTGCAGCCGCCGGCGCTGACATGTTTGTCGCAGGCTCTGCCATTTTTGGCGCGCCCGATTATCGCAGTGCCATTCAATCCATGCGTGACGCGCTAAGTAAGGTGGAAAAATGAGTCCATTTGAGTCAGTAAAATACATTGCTTTTGATCTTGACGGAACCTTAGTGGACAGCGTGCCCGATCTAGCACATGCACTGCGCCTCATGCTAGCAGATATCGGCATGCCAAGCGTAAGCGATGCTGCAGTGCGCGGCTGGATTGGCAATGGCGTCGAAATCATGGTTAAGCGCGCATTAAGCGGCAATATTGAAATCGATCCACAGCTAAAACCTGAGCTTATCGCGCAAGCTCTTGCTCGTTTTGAGTTTCACTATCAGCAAAATGCGTCAAGCCAAACTACGACCTACCCTAACGTTTACAATACGTTAGCCGCGCTAAAACAAGCGGGATTTTTACTGGGTATTGTCACGAACAAAGCACAGCAATTTGTACCTGCCATTTTGCAGCAGCTGCAACTTGATACCTTTTTTAGCGATATTATTGGTGGTGACACGCTTTCTACCAATAAACCCCATCCGCAAGGGCTTTTGTTTTTACAAGAAAAACATAATCTTAGCTCTAATGAAATAGTCATGATCGGCGATTCGAAAAATGACATTTTAGCGGCAAAAAATGCGCACATTGCCAGCATCGGTTTGACCTACGGCTACAACTACGGTGAACCGATTGCCAATAGCCAACCTGACGCCGTCGTGGACGATTTTGGCGCGCTACTGGCTATTTTTAACTGCAAATAAAAATAAAAAACGGGACCGTATGTATGAATAGTAAACTTCGAGTGTTAAGCGGCGTGCAGCCTTCCGGTGAGTTAAGTATTGGCAACTACATCGGAGCCCTTCGCCAGTGGCAGCAGATGCAAGCTCAATACGACTGCCAATATTGCATTGTAGATCTGCACGCTATCACCGTGCGCCAAGATCCTGCGTTGCTACGTAGCGCAACACTTGACTCGCTGGCACTTTGCTTAGCCGTAGGGCTTGATCCTCAGCAGTGCACGCTATTTGTGCAGTCACACGTACCAGAGCACGCGCAGCTAAGCTGGGTGTTAAACTGCTACACGCAAATGGGCGAGCTTAACCGCATGACGCAATTTAAAGATAAATCGCAGCGTCATAGCGAAAATATTAATACAGGCCTTTTTAGCTACCCTGTATTAATGGCCGCGGACATTTTGCTCTATCAAGCCAACCTTGTACCGGTCGGTAACGATCAGATCCAACACCTTGAGCTCTCTCGTGATATCGCCACGCGTTTTAATAATTTGTACGGCGACATTTTTACCATCCCGCAACCTTTCATTCCTGAAATTGGCGCGCGGATCATGAGCTTGCAAGATCCCACAAAAAAAATGTCTAAGTCTGATGATAACCGCAATAATGTGATTGGCTTATTAGAAGATCCCAAAACGATTGCCAATAAAATCAAGCGCGCAGTCACCGACACTCAAGATCCACCGCAAATTATTTTTGATGCACAAAATAAGCCTGGGGTCTCCAATTTGCTCGGCCTGCTGTCTGTTGCAACTAATACCAGCATCGCAGAGCTTGAGCGCGCCTATCAAGGTAAAATGTACGGCCACTTAAAAGCCGATACCGCCGATGCCATCGTTGCCATGCTTGAGCCTGTGCAGCAGCGCTATCACGCATTTCGTCAAGACAGCGCTTATTTAGAAAAAGTGATGCAAAGCGGCAGCGAAAAAGCCTCGGCGCAAGCAGCCGTCACGCTGGCACGCGTTTTTGATGCAGTGGGTTTTATCAAAAGGCCTTAAGCTTTTTTCTAGCTGCAAAAAATAAACAGGCCGCTATTAGCGGCCTTTTTGCATTACCCTTTTTGCATTACATTGTGATCATTTTTGCAATAGCGAAATATCTGCAATGTTCATAAACAGCCCGCGCAGCTGGCTTAATAGCGCTAACCGGTTGTGCTGCAATGGTTTTTCATCGCACATGACCATCACGTTTTCAAAAAAAGCATCCACAGCTTCACGCAGTGTCGCAAGCTCACACAAAGCGCTTTGGTGATCGCCTTGCTCTAGTAGTGGTTTTAACGTCTGCATAAGCGCAGCTACTTTTTGTGCTAATAGCTGCTCGGCCGGTTCAACAAGTAGCGCCGCATCCACTTCACTTGGCAAGGTTTCACGCGTTTTTGCTAAAATATTGCTCACGCGCTTGTTAGCCGCCGCCAGTGCTCCTGCTGCATCTAACGTGCGAAAATGGCTCACGGCCTTCAAACGCTTATCAAAATCAAGCGGCTGACTGAGTGCTTTAGCTTGCACAGCTTGCACCACATCAATGCTAAAGCCTTGATCTTGGTACCATGCGGGCAGGCGTCCCATAATAAAATCAAACACTTGTTCTTTAGGATCAGCGCAAGTTAAACGATCTGCAAGCAGCGCGTGCGCTTTTTCAATAAGCACTTTTAGATCCAGCGAATAGCCGTGCTCAATCAAAATACGCAGCACGCCTAAAGCGGCGCGACGCAGCGCAAAGGGATCTGAGCCTTTCGGCGCTTGTCCAATGCCAAAAATACCAACCAAGGTATCGAGCTTGTCAGCTAGCGCAAGCGCGGCGCTCACACCTTTACTTGGCAGCGCATCGCTTGCAAAGCGCGGCATGTAATGCTCGTTAAGCGCAACGGCTACCGCTTCATTTTCGCCATCAAGGCGCGCGTAATGCATACCCATCACGCCTTGCGTCTCGGTGAACTCAAATACCATTGAGGTCATCAGATCACATTTTGCTAACAGCGCGGCGCGCTGCGCTAAAGCCACATCTGCGCCAATTAAGTCTGCAATAAATGCGCTTAGCTCAGTAATGCGCTGCGTTTTGTCCTTCAAGGTGCCTAACTGCTTTTGAAAGACCACACTCTCAAGACGCTCAAGATGGCTGATCAGCGGCGATTTCTTATCTTGTTCAAAGAAAAACTGCGCATCAGCAAGACGCGGACGCACGACTTTTTCATTTCCCGCAATGATAAATTCAGGGTGCGCAGACTCAATATTTGACACAAAAATAAAATGAGGCAACAGTTTTTGCGCGCGATCATAAACAGGGAAATACTTTTGATCGCCTTTCATAGTGTGCACCAGCGCTTGTGGCGGCACCTGCAAAAACTTTTCTTCAAACTGCGCGCGCAGCACCACCGGCCATTCAACCAGCGCGGTCACTTCTTCAAGCAGCGCATCATCAAGATCAGCCTCGCCGCCAATTTGAGCTGCTGCCGCCTTAATACCCTCGATAATTTGTGCTTTGCGCACTGAAAAATCAGCTTGCACCTTGCCCTTATTGGCCAAACTTGGCAGGTATTCATCAGCATGCGCCAAGCGAATTTCACGCTCGCCCATAAAACGGTGGCCACGAATGACACGGTCGCAAGTGACGCCCATAATTTCGCCTTCGATAAGCTCATCACCGAGCAATGCGCATAACGTTTTGATTGGTCTGATAAATAAAAATGGTTTATCACCCCAGCGCATCGGTTTTGCAATCGGCAGCGCTTTAAGC
>JBOFXO010000339.1:0-1042 GCA_051654185.1 Vibrionaceae bacterium
CCGGTTGTTTTCACTTCAGCGCGCTTTGCATTTTCTTGCAAAAATTTTACGCCAGCTTCGCCGGCTTTTTTGCCTTGCTCTTGGCGTTGCTGCTCGGCTTGTTCGTGCAGCTCACGCAGCGCATAATTGATGTCATCCACAGCAATTGCTGGCGCAAGTCCTTGTAACGCATGCGTAATACCAATAGCGATGGCGTCGACTTGTAAATTTTGCAAACGGCTTGCAGCAAGCTGTTGTCCCATTTGTAAGCCAATGCCATAACTTGCTTTTTGTTCTACAGTATCAAATTGATATGTGCTCATTCTCTGTCTTCCTAGTAAAAACGGTTGTGCAGAATAGCAGTTTTGTCAAAAGCGTGACAAATATTGTGCATTCAGTAAGATGGGCATTCGTAGGCATTAAGGTGTGATGTATTCTTTAATGCGATAAATCCTCCGCATCCATAAAGTTTATTTATACTGACTTTATTGTTTGAGGCTAACTCAATGAATGGCAAAGACTATGACACAAGCACAAAAACTAAATAAAAATAGTCCATTTCCTGAACACTGGTCTAAAAAAAGCCAAGCTGTTCCAAGAAGAGCGCAAAATAATTTTTTCTCTGTCATGCAGCGAAGAGTGTTCTCTTTATGGAATGCCCTGCCTTATTGGCACCGAATGATCATTGCCATGTTGTCTGTTTTCCTTCTGGCGGTGCTTATTTTTCCTGCGGAGAAAGAGCAAAGCAGTGAGCTAGAACTTGCAAGTAATGCGCCTGTTGAAGTGCTGACGTTAGCGCAGCATACCGCGTCGACCGCTCCTGCGAGCAAAATGACTACGGCCGCTGAGATAGAGCCGGTTGTTGTTGAGGATGATGTGATCATGCGCGAGCCTGAGCCGTCGCCACAAGAGTTTGCAATTCAGGAGAAATTTGTTGCGCAGGTAGTACAAAAAACCGCTGCGGTAGAAAAACCGCCTGCAGAGCCTGTGACTGCAGCTAGAGCGCCCGCGCCCGTAGTGCCTGCTGAAAAAATTGTTGTTGATCAAAACATTGAGCTAGATG
>JBOFXO010000340.1:0-1844 GCA_051654185.1 Vibrionaceae bacterium
TAGCAAAACAGCTGACTCGCCGTGAAATGACGTACCTTTCAAGCGATGAGCTACGCTCTTTGTCTGATAAATCGCTCGGTACGCTACGCCAAGTTGTCGCCGATAACGAAACACTGCGCGATGCGCTGCGCGCTTCTGAAGATCTCGGCAGACCTGAATGTAAAGTGCTCTTTTATGTAGCCGTTTACCAGCACCTGCGCGAGCGGATCCGCCAAGACATTATTCGCACTGATGATCCTATCGAAGCGATTGAGGAGATGGAAGTTGAGCTTGCGCGTCTAACAGAAGAGCTCACCTCACGTGAGAAAAAACTCGCGATAAGCTCTGACTCTGTTGCGAATATTATTCGTAAAACCATTCAGCGTGAACAAAATCGTATTCGTCAGCTCAACCAAGGTTTATCTAACATCTTGTTTGGTCAGGTAAAAGGGGTGCGCCTGACGACGCAAATTCGCGAAACGCATGCAAGCCTGCTCATGGGTTTGTGCGAGCAAGCAGAGCAGCATCAAGATCTGTTTGGCGATCAGCGTCTGTCTTTCTCGCAAGCGATGGCAAAACTCTTCCAGCGCCTTAACCCGCACATTGAACTTGGGCAACGCTCCGCGCAAGCCTTTGGCGAAGAGCTGCTCGATTATCGCAACTACCTTGAGCTTGGCATAGAGGTCAACCGCGGCGCCGATGGCTGGCTACAAGCTGAATCGGGCGCGCTTTCCACCGGTGAAGCTATCGGTACTGGGCAAGCAATTTTGCTTATGGTTGTGCAAAGCTGGGAAGAAGAGTCTCGCCGTCTGCGTGCAAGCGATCTACTCCCCTGCCGCTTACTGTTCTTGGACGAAGCTGCGCGCCTTGATAGCAAATCGATCGCGACCTTGTTTGAGCTTTGCGATAGACTAGACATGCAACTTTTGATCGCCGCGCCTGAGAATATCAGCCCAGAGCAAGGCACAACCTATAAACTGGTTCGTAAGATCTTAAATGATAAAGAGCATGTGCACGTGGTGGGGCTGCGCGGTTTTGCCAGCCACCAGCGCGAGCAAGTGCTACCCACCCCAGAGCTTGCGAGCCCTGAATAAACCAAAGAGCAGCCAGTCGGCTGCTTTTTTATTACATCGAGTCCAACATGAGAGATAACCATAAAGAGCGACAGCAGAAATTAAAAGAGCACGTCGACGCTCAAATCAAGCAAGCCCACATCGAAAAAGGGCTGCTTTTGGTTTTAACTGGCAACGGCAAAGGTAAAAGCTCTTCTGCATTTGGCATGATCACACGCGCCTGTGGCCACGGGCAGCGCTGCGCCGTCGCGCAGTTTATTAAAGGCGACTGGCCCTGCGGCGAGCGAAACCTGCTGCAAGCACATGGCGTAGCGTTTTTTGTTATGAGCACCGGATTTACTTGGGAAACGCAAGATAAAGAGAGCGATACCCAAGCGGCCCAGCAAGTGTGGCAGCAGTGTAAAAGCGCACTAAGCGACCCGTCCATCAATGTCGTGCTGCTTGATGAGATCACCTATATGATCACCTACGGCTACCTTGAGCTTGATGATATTGTGCAAAGCTTAACAAATCGCCCAGCCGCACAATCGGTGATCATCACAGGTCGCGCCGCCCATCGCACGCTGCTTGAGATGGCTGACACGGTCAGCGAAGTGCGCAATGTCAAACACGCTTTTGATTCGCAGATCAAAGCAAGACAAGGCATTGATTGGTAAGCATTAAATTTTCTTGCCATTTTTAAACATAAAAAAAAGCATGCCTTAGCATGCTTTTTTGTTGCGGCCAAAATCAATTAAACAGATTATTTAGCAGATCACTGGTCGCTTTTTTGATCTCTTCACCTTTCTTGTT
>JBOFXO010000341.1:0-1656 GCA_051654185.1 Vibrionaceae bacterium
GATTGTTTAGATGGATATCTACGCGAAGTTAACGGCTATCCGATGCTAACTGCTCAAGAAGAGCGAGAGTTAGCGCAGCGCTTGCAGCGCGATGGCGATCTGCAGGCCGCTAAAGGCTTGATCCTTTCCCACCTGCGTTTTGTTGTTCACATTGCGCGCGGCTACTCTGGCTATGGTTTACCGGTCGCAGATTTGATCCAAGAGGGCAACATTGGTCTAATGAAGGCGGTAAAGCGCTTTAACCCCGATGTTGGGGTGCGCCTTGCTTCATTTGCCGTGCATTGGATCAAAGCGGAGATCCACGAATACGTGCTACGCAATTGGCGGATCGTGAAAATCGCAACGACTAAGGCGCAGCGCAAATTGTTTTTTAATATTCGCAAATCAAAAAAACATCTCGGCTGGCTCAATAATGCCGAAGTTGATATGGTCGCTGAGCAGCTAGGCGTTGAAGCGCAGCAGGTGCGAGAGATGGAATCGCGTCTTGCGGCGCAAGATATGTGCTTTGATGCTAGCGATAATGACGACGATGGCGTGAGTGCTCCCGTTTTTTATTTGGATGATAAGCTGGCCGATGTGGCGGGTAATCATGAGCTTAATAATTGGGAGCAGCATGCAAATCATAAACTTGGCAATGCGCTGAGCAGTTTAGACGAACGCAGCCGCCACATTATTCAGGCGCGCTGGTTAGATGAGCCTAAATCAACACTTCAAGAGCTTGCCAACCACTATCAAGTGTCTGCAGAGCGGATCCGCCAACTAGAAAAGCAGGCGCTTGATAAGCTAAAAGAGCATGTTGGCGAGCTTTGAGCGCGGTGTGCGTTTTTAAGTGGGAAATGACGAGGCTTTTTTCTACTCAAAAGCGATTGTTAATTGCAGGGGCTCAAAATCTAGCAAATCTGTTAGCGCTCCTGCTGAGATCTCAATGCAGGTATTGATCTAAAACTTGTCCACAAAGATAACTTGCGGCATCAATATATAGTGGTCAAAGCTTTAAAGACCACTTTATATTGAGAAATTAACAGAGTTTTCCACAGGTTGTTCATCTGCGATCTTCATTTTTCTTGTGAAAAAATAGAGCTGCTACCGGTCTATAAATTGAGCTGTTTTCTTGCTTGTGGCGATTTTGCTTTAGAACTGCTCATGATGTTATTGAACATTTACGATGAAGGTTACTTAAAGCGTGCCATTTTGCGGATTATTGTAAAATTGCAGCAAAAGGTTTTTAGCTAATAGAGGGAAAGTTGATAAAACTTATCACGTTAGATGACGCAAGGCTTGCGCAAGCCTTTGTTGACCATATGTTTTTGCAAAATATTAGGCTACAGCTGCTGCCTGATCCACAAGGCGTGAGTGTATGGCTGCTTTCGGCTGAAGATTTAGCTAAAGCCCAAGCTGAGCTTGCCTGTTTTTTGCAAAATCCGTTGGAAAAAAAGTATGCCGAGGCTTCGTGGAAAGTGGCGCAGCCGACAGAGCGCAAATTTTCCTACCCACATTTCTCTTTTTGGAAAAAACTTAAAGAAAGTGGCGTTGTTACGCCGCTGGTTATCGTGGCCTGCGTTGCCCTCTATTTTTTATGGTGGATAGGTTTTGATAATGTGCTGTTTGCCGCGCTTCATTTTCCTGATGGCGCTCATCAGCAGTGGCAGCTGTGGC
>JBOFXO010000342.1:0-10515 GCA_051654185.1 Vibrionaceae bacterium
AGGATGTCGCCGCTGCGAATAATGGCATTGCTTTTAGGAATGCCATTACAAACAACATCATTAAGTGAAGTGCAAATTGATTTTGGAAAGCCATGAAAATTAAGTGTGGCAGGAGTGGCTTGTAGCGTCTGTGTAATATAGTGATGGCAAATAGTATTAAGCTCATCGGTCGAAATACCGGCTTTGACGTGCGCGCTGATCATTTCTAGTGTTTGCGCAGCTAAGCGGCCTGCAAGGCGCATGTGCTCAATTTCTTCGCCGTTTTTTATTATCGGTGCCATAGTTTTTCCAAATAAATTAAGGAAGATTTGCTAAAAACCGTGCATTAGTCGCAAAATTTATGTGTGGTATAATAGCAAGCAACTTCAGTTTGGCAAATGACGCAGCATCAGCACGTTATGGCTTATGGATACAAAGCTAAATTGCAGGCAATATTAGTTTGTTATAAAAATGGGAATTTAAGAAAAGCCGTGTTTTGATAATTCATTGTTCATTTTGAAAACAAAAAAGAATTTGTTTTCAAGGGGCTGGCGTAATTTCATCTGCTTTTAAGTTAGCGTAATTACACAGCATGGAACTTTTTATCATGGTTTGTATCTTAACTAGCATAAGTAAATTGCAATGCTTTTTATGGCAACGCGATGCTGAATAAGCAAATTGTTATAAATATTAATGAAATAAAAAACATTTGTTTATTTTCAAGATTAGATGAGGAGTAGATGCTCGATGAGCGAGCAGTTAACTGATCAAGCATTAATTGAGCGTGCCCAAAATGGTGATAAGCAAGCGTTTAATTTTTTGGTAATAAAATACCAAAATAAAGTGTGTAACCTTATCTCGCGGTATGTCAATAACAGTGGCGATGTACCTGATGTCGCACAGGAAGCTTTTATTAAGGCATACCGTGCGTTATCCGGTTTTCGCGGCGAAAGTGCGTTTTACACGTGGCTTTACCGCATTGCAGTCAATACAGCAAAAAATTATTTAGTGGCGCAGGGGCGAAGGCCTCCCGCCTACGACATCGATGCGGATGAAGCTGAGAATTATGAAAATAGTGGAGCACTAAAGGAGATCTCAAATCCTGAAAATTTACTGCTCTCTGATCAACTTAAACAAGCTGTTTTTGCAGCCATCAATGCGCTACCTGAAGATTTAAAAACAGCAATTATCTTAAGAGAAATTGATGGATTAAGTTACGAGGAGATTGCAGAGGTAATGGAGTGCCCTGTTGGTACGGTGCGGTCGCGTATTTTTCGTGCGCGCGAGGCGGTTGATAAACTGGTTCAGCCCCTGATCAAGCACTAATTAAAAACCCTATGGCTACGGTGAATTAGATGATTGAAAAACAATTGCTTTGTGACTTCTTTGACGGAGAGCATCGCTTAACAACAAAAGAGCAAGAGCAACAATTGAGCGATTTTCTCTTGAGTGCCGAAAGCCAAATGGCGTGGCAAACTTTTACATTAACTCGCGATGTGCTACGGCAAACCGATAGCCAAGAGCCTGTCAGTTGGGATATTGCGCAGCGTGTTGCTGCAGCGCTTGAAAGTGAGCCTGCGCTTAAGCCGCGGCAAGAGTCAGTCATTTTAGAAGAGCAGCCTTTGCCGGCAAAAGCGAGCAAGCTGCGTGCAACTTGGCTTGCACCATTGCTGCAAATGGGGATAGCTGCAAGTGTGGCAAGCGTTGTGATTTTTGGGGTGCAGCAATACCAAGGCGAAGAGGCTGTATCTTTACCGCCGCGCGCGCAACCTGCTGTGCTGCAAACCATGCCTATTTCTGGCGTGACTTCGCCGGTTAGCTTTAACCGTCAATCTTTGCAAAACGAGAGTAAGATTGTTGAGCAAGAGCGCCGAGTTTACGAACTGTTTCAAGATTTTGAGTTGCAGCAGCGTGTGAATACAAAACCGCTGGATAAATCTGATAAGGATCAAGGGCTAGTAGATTGATAAAAGGGCTATTGCTAACAGTTTTCATGCTGATCAATGCGGCAGTGTTTGCAGCTGAAGCTGACGATCATGCTGTTAACTTGTTAGCCCAAATGGAACGGGCTAGCGAACAACTTGATTACGATATTTCGTATATTTTGGTGCAAAAAAAAAGTATTGAGCCGCTGCGCTACCGTCATGCAAAAATAAATGACAAACCTGTTAGTCACTTACAGCATTTGTCAGGACCTGTGCGTGAAATTATTTTGCGTGGTGAGCAGGTGAGCTATTTTGATCCCAATCTTGAACCTGTCACCATCTTGAGTAAGCAGATGGTTGCGCCACTTCCAATTTTATTAAGTGATTTCAAAGAGTTGTCATCTTATTACCATATCATTTCGCAGGGGCGTGGCCGTGAAGCGGGGCGCGCTTGCGAAGTGGTGCGGATCGTGCCAAAAGACGGCGAGCGTTATGCTTATTTGCTCTGGCTTGATGCGGAAAATCATCTGCTGGTGCGCGCTGATCTGCTCGATAAAGACGGCGAGCTGATAGAGCAAGTGCGGGCGCTGTCAATTGAGCTTTCAGATAAGGTAAAAACGGATCTTAAATCTCTGTTAGATGTTGATTTGCCTAGTGTGTTGCATTTTGCTGAGCAAAGGGCGGTCAGCTTAAATTGGCAGGTTACCTCACTGCCTGAAGGGTTTAAACTTGTGACGAGCAGCCGTTATCGTTTGCTTGCAACCAAGCGGCAGGTAGAAAGTCAAATTTTTAGTGATGGCCTGTTTAATTTTGCCGTTTATCTTGCAAAAGCTGATGAATTTTCTTTGCGTGATCAAATGGTAAGAAGTGGCAAGCGGTCGCTATTTACGCGTGTGATTGGCGATGTAGAAGTGACGGTGGTCGGTGATATTCCGGTAAAACTGGCAAAAGAGCTTGCAAAATCAGTGCACTCGCGCTCTGATAATAAACCTGTAACTAAACACGTGATGTTAGCAGATGAGTGAGCAGTTTACCGCGATTGCAACGGTAAAAGAGGTAACAAATGGTCAGGTGCTCGTGAGCTGCCAGCCTCAGTCGGCGTGCCATGGTTGTGCGTTAAAACGAGGCTGTGCGAACGGGCTTGCAGCGTCCAATGATGCTTCTCAGCAGCTTTATATCAGCTGCGATGAGGCGCTTGAAGCAGGCGAGCAGGTGGAAATTAGCGTTGAGCAAAAATTTTTGCTGCGTACAGCTGCACTTGTCTATTTGTTACCTTTGATCTGCATGCTGTTAGGCGCTTTTTTCACGCAGTGGATGGGCGCATCTGAGCCTTTTGTGATTGCTGCCGCGCTGCTATTTGGCGGAGGCGGATTTTTTGCTGCTAAGTGGCGTTTGAGCGCGCTTTGTGAGCTTAAACCGCTTTTGCTGCGCAAAATTTAATTGCCTGCTTTTTTTCATCGTGCTTTTTACCCATTCTCTTTAAACCTTTATTCTCCCTCTTTCTTGATCGCAGGTTGTTATAGCCTTTATCCGCTAATTTCGGTAGGATCCGGCCACTAATTGAGAGTATCTCAAAACTTAATTTATGAGCAGATCACATCGTCTATGAAGCATATCCGTAATTTTTCGATCATTGCCCACATCGACCACGGTAAATCAACACTTTCAGATCGTCTGATCCAAATATGTGGCGGTTTATCTGAGCGAGAAATGGAAAACCAAGTGCTAGATTCTATGGATCTTGAGCGCGAGCGCGGGATCACCATTAAAGCGCAAAGTGTTACCCTTAATTACACCGCGAAAGACGGGCAAACCTATCAGTTAAACTTTATCGATACGCCAGGGCATGTGGATTTTTCTTATGAGGTGTCGCGCTCACTTGCCGCTTGCGAAGGCTCGCTGCTGGTGGTTGATGCCGGTCAAGGGGTGGAGGCGCAAACGCTCGCTAACTGCTACACCGCGATAGAGATGAACCATGAAGTTGTGCCAATTTTAAATAAAATTGACTTGCCAGCAGCCGATCCTGATCGCGTCGCGCAAGAAATTGAGGATATCATTGGTCTTGATGCGGTTGACGCGACGCGCTGCTCGGCAAAAACAGGCATTGGCGTCGATCTTGTGCTTGAAGATATCGTGCGTAAAATTCCGCCACCAGAAGGTGATCCTAACGCGCCTTTGCAAGCACTTATTATCGATTCGTGGTTTGACAACTACTTAGGCGTTGTGTCGCTGGTGCGCATTAAACATGGCGTGTTAAATCAAAACGATAAAATCAAAGTGATGAGCACAGGGCAAACTTGGAATGCCGATCGCCTTGGCATTTTTTCACCGAAAATGACTGACACCACCGCGCTTAAAACTGGCGAAGTGGGCTGGCTTGTGTGCGGGATCAAAGACATTTTAGGCGCGCCGGTGGGCGATACCTTGACTGCTGCGAAAAATGGCGCCACTTCTCCGCTGCCAGGATTTAAAAAAGTTAAGCCACAAGTTTACGCAGGGCTTTTTCCCGTTTCATCTGATGATTATGAAAACTTTCGTGATGCGTTAGGTAAGTTAAGTCTTAATGACGCCTCGTTGTTTTTTGAGCCAGAAAATTCGGCTGCGCTTGGGTTTGGCTTTCGCTGCGGCTTTTTGGGTATGCTGCACATGGAGATCATTCAAGAGCGTTTAGAGCGCGAATATGATCTTGATTTGATCACGACCGCGCCGACCGTGGTGTATGAGGTCAAAAAAACCAACGGTGAAACGGTTTATGTCGACAGCCCTGCTAAATTGCCAGCGACCAATGACATTGAGGTGATGGGTGAGCCTATCGCGCGCTGCAATATTTTGGTGCCGTCAGAATTTTTGGGTAATGTTATCACCTTATGCATCGAAAAACGCGGCATGCAGGTCGACATGGTTTACCATGGCAATCAAGTTGCGCTCACTTACGACATTCCGATGGCAGAAGTTGTGCTCGATTTTTTTGATAAGCTAAAATCAACGTCACGTGGTTACGCGTCTCTTGATTACAACTTTCATCGTTATGAGCCGTCGAAGATGGTACGTGTTGATGTGCTGCTTAACGGTGATAACGTGGATGCGCTGGCCATCATTACTCATAAAGATCAGGCGCAAACGCGCGGCCGTGATTTGGTTGAGAAGATGAAAGAGTTTATCCCGCGTCAGCAATTTGATATCGCTATTCAAGCTGCGATTGGTACGCACGTGATTGCGCGCTCGACCGTTAAGCAGCTGCGTAAAAACGTTATTGCAAAATGTTATGGCGGTGACGTCAGCCGTAAGAAAAAATTGTTACAAAAACAAAAAGAGGGCAAAAAACGCATGAAACGCATCGGTAACGTTGAGTTACCGCAAGAAGCATTTTTGGCCATTTTGCACGTTGGAAAGGATAAAAACTAATCTAAAGAGGACAGAGAATGGCGAATACTTTTGCACTTATTTTGGTGCTAGTGACCTTGGTCACGGGGATCATTTGGGCGTTGGATAAATTTTTGTGGGCGCCGCGCCGGCTGCAAAAAGCTGCTGATACTTTACATGTACGTGTAGAAAGTGTGGAGGCTAAGCAGCTAGAGCAAACTGCGCCGCGTCCTGCATGGATTGAAAACACTGCGCCTATTTTTCCTGTGCTGGCACTGGTACTGGTGCTGCGCTCTTTTGTGTATGAGCCATTTCAAATTCCATCGGGTTCAATGATGCCAACGCTTTTGGTTGGCGATTTTATTTTGGTGGAAAAATTTACCTATGGTTTGAAAGATCCGATATTTCGTAAGCAATTGGTGAACGTTGGTGAGCCTGAGCGCGGTGATGTGGTGGTGTTTAAATATCCACCACAACCACAAATTGATTACATCAAACGTGTGGTAGGATTGCCAGGTGATACGGTGCGTTATCAAAATGATAAACGTATTTGCATCCAGCCAAAAGGTGCTTTAGAGTGCCGTCCTGTGGCTATCAGCAATGTGCAAGAGAGTGATTTTACGCAAGTGAACATTCGACTTTTGCAAGCGACAGAGCAGCTTGGCAAACGCGCGCACGACATTTTGATAAATCCATACATGCCCAATTATGTTGATCAATACCAACCTACGCCCGGAAAAGGAGAGTGGGTTGTACCTGAAGACCATTATTTTGTGCTCGGTGATAACCGCGATAACAGCAAAGATGGTCGCTTTTTTGGTTTCGTGCCAAAAGAAAACTTGGTTGGCAAGGCCGTCGCGATTTGGATAAGTTTTGAATTTAGCGATGAAGAAAGTTGGCTGCCGTCATGGATCCCAGTGAATGTGCGTTTTAATCGTATTGGTGCCATCAATTAGATCAGAGAAAAAATGATAAATTCACTTGATAAATTGCAGCAAGTAATTGGCTATCAGTTTAATGACATAGCACGTTTGCGGCTTGCTCTTACTCACCGTAGCGCAAGTTCATCACACAATGAGCGGCTGGAATTTTTAGGCGATGCCATTTTAAGCTTTATCATTGCTGATGATCTTTATGCTCGATTTCCCAATATTAATGAAGGGGATATGAGCCGCTTGCGCGCCACCTTGGTGCGCGGCAATACGCTTGCAGAGCTTGGGCGCGAATTTTGTTTAGGTGATGTACTGGCTTTAGGGCCAGGTGAGCTTAAAAGTGGTGGTTTTCGCCGTGATTCGATTTTGGCTGATGCGGTTGAAGCTATCATTGGCGCTATTTATCTTGATGGTGCGCTGGAAAAAACGCGGGAAACTGTGCTGCGTTGGTACCAATCGCGCCTTGAAGAGATAGAGCCAGGTGTTGAGCAAAAGGATCCTAAAACGCGCTTGCAAGAGTTTTTGCAAGGACAAAGAGCGCCGCTTCCGGTGTACAATGTTGTGAAAATACAAGGTGAAGCGCACGATCAGCTATTCACCATCGAGTGCAGTGTGGTTGGACTTGACGCTCCTGTATTAGGGTGTGGCAGCAGTCGCCGCAAAGCCGAACAAGCCGCCGCCGAGGCGGCATTGCAGATGTTATTATGATGAATCAAGATAATTTTCCCCCGTCAGATGCACAGGCTGAAAAACTTGCGCGGTTGCTTGACGAAAGGTTGCACCAAGAAGATGGTCAAAGCGAGATTTATGCGCTTGACGATGATGAGGAGTTGCTGGCTCAAGAAGTAAACGTAGAGCCGCATTGCGGCTTTATCGCCATTGTTGGGCGCCCTAATGTTGGAAAATCAACGCTGCTCAATCGCTTAGTGGGGCAAAAGCTTTCTATCACCTCACGCAAGCCGCAGACAACGCGCCACCGCATCATGGGGGTCGATACACGCGAGGGTTATCAGGCTATCTATGTCGATACCCCTGGGCTGCATATTGAAGAAAAGCGCGCAATCAACCGTTTGATGAACCGCGCTGCGGCAAGCTCGCTGACCGATGTGGAGCTGGTGCTATTTTTGGTGGACGGTACGCACTGGACCGCCGATGATGAAATGGTGCTGAACAAGATCAAAAATTCCAATTTGCCAACGGTGCTTTTACTCAACAAAGTCGATAACGTTAAAGAAAAAGGGGAGCTTTTCCCTCATCTTGCGGCGATCAGCCAAAAAATGGATTTTGTGGATGTGGTGCCCGTCTCGGCAAAACACGGCACTAACGTGGATGTGATTGAAAAAATCGTGCGCGCCCATCTGCCTAAAAGTGAGTGGTATTTTCCCGAAGAGTATGTCACCGACCGCTCGCAGCGTTTTATGGCATCGGAAATCATTCGTGAAAAACTGATGCGCTTTACCGGCGATGAGTTACCTTATTCGGTAACGGTTGAAATCGAGCGCTTTGATTTTAATCCAAAAACGCAAGGCTTTGATATCGATGGGCTTATTTTAGTTGAGCGCAGCGGTCAAAAAAAGATGGTGATCGGCAAAGGCGGCGAGAAAATCAAAGTGATTGGTCAAAATGCGCGCCTTGACATGGAGCAGCTTTTTGAGCGTAAAGTCTTTTTGTCATTGTGGGTGAAAGTCAAATCGGGATGGGCCGACGATGAACGCGCACTACGCAGTTTGGGCTACATTGATGATCTGTAGCCTACGCCAAAAATAAAAAAACAAAACAATAACTTGCTTATTTATGGGCAAGTTTTTTTACAATTGAGGATCCGAAATATGAGCGCCATTTTTTTGGGAGTCAACATTGACCATATTGCTACGGTGCGTAATGCACGTGGTACGCAATACCCTGATCCTGTGCATGCGGCAGAGATCGCCGAGCGTGCGGGAGCTGATGGGATCACGGTGCATTTGCGTGAAGATCGCCGCCACATTGTCGATCGCGATATTTTGCTGCTTAAGCAAACGCTGCAAACGCGCATGAATTTAGAGATGGCTGCGACTGATGAGATGATCGGCATCGCGCGTAACATTAAGCCTGAGTTTGTGTGCCTTGTTCCTGAGCGGCGTGAAGAGCTGACCACCGAAGGCGGCTTAGACGTGGTTAAAGGGCAAGAAAAAATCGCTGCAGCGACCAAAGCGTTGAGTGAATGCGGCATTTTAGTGTCACTCTTTATCGATGCTGATGAGCGGCAAATTGATGCGGCGAAAGCGTGCGGCGCGCCTTTTATTGAGCTGCACACTGGCCGTTACGCCGATTTGCTCAATGAGCAAAAGAAAGCGGCAGAGCTTGCTAAGCTGCAGCAAGCGGCAAAATATGCGAGCTCACTGGGAATTAAAGTGAATGCAGGTCATGGGCTGACCTACCATAATGTCGCAGCGATTGCCGCGATCCCTGAAATTTATGAGCTTAATATTGGCCATGCCATTGTTGGACGCGCTTTATTTGACGGCTTTTCTAAAGCGGTCAGTGATATGAAAGCGGTAATGGTAAAAGCGCGTGAGCAGGCAATCTTAGACAGTTTGTTAAAAAACAAAATGGATAACTAATGAGCGTTGTGGGGCTTGGCACCGATCTGGTTGAAATCGCTAGGATCGAAAAAATTATTGTAAAAAGTGGTGATGGGCTGGCAAAGCGTATTTTAACTGCTGCTGAGCTTGCGCAGTATCATGATTTAGCTAAGCCTCAAAGCGGCTCCTTGCCTGATGCGTCAGCTCTTGAAAAGCAGGCGCGTTTTTTGGCGAAACGCTTTGCTGCAAAAGAAGCGGCGGCAAAAGCATTTGGCACTGGAATTGCGTGCGGCGTGACTTTTCATGATTTTTGCGTCACGCATGATGAGCGAGGTAAACCTGAGCTGCAGCTTGCCGGTGTCGCGGCAGCAATCGCTTGTGAGCGGCGCATTGACTCTTTGTTATTATCGTTATCTGATGAGCGCCGCTATGTGGTGGCGACTGTGTTGCTGCAAAGTAAGGTTTCTATCTAACTGACTAACTTGTTGACCTCTTTGCAATTTAGGCAGGCTCACAGCAAGGCCAATGCCTTGCCGTGAGCGCTTGCTGTGGGCGTATGTTTAAACCGTTTCCTCTTGTAAGGCTTTTAGGCGATACAGGGCGGCTAATGCATCGCGTGGCGAAAGTGCATCGGGGTCGATTTTACACAGTTCATCCAGCAACTTTTTTTGCAACGAAGAGAGTGGTGTTTCCTGTATTGCTTGTTGCACTGCCGGCTGGGTGTTTGTACAGGTTGTTTGCTCTTGATGCGTAGCAAACAGATCCTGCTGCCCGCCGCGATGGCTTTGGCTTGCGCTGCCTGTTTCAAGCTGCTGCAATTTTGCTTTTGCTTGCTCTATGACGATTTGCGGCACGCCCGCTAAACTTGCGACTGCAAGTCCATACGACTTGCTCGCTGCGCCTTCTTTCACTTGGTGCAAAAAGGCAATTTCGTGGTTGTGCTCAAGCGCGTCAAGATGCACATTAACCACCCCTGCAATTTGCTGAGCAAGCTCGGTCAGCTCAAAATAGTGGGTTGCAAAAAGTGTCATGGCTTTGCGCTCAAAAGCGAGATGGCGTGCGCTTGCCCATGCTAGGGAAAGCCCGTCGTAGGTACTGGTGCCGCGGCCAATTTCGTCCATTAACACTAAACTGTTTGCGCTGGCGTTATGCAAAATATTGGCCGTTTCTGTCATCTCGACCATAAAAGTGGAGCGACCAGATGCAAGATCATCACAGGCGCCGATGCGCGTAAAAATGCGATCGACTGTGCCAAGAGTAACGCGGCTTGCTGGGACAAAGGAGCCAATGTGCGCAAGTAAGGTAATGAGCGCTGTTTGACGCATGTAGGTTGATTTGCCGCCCATATTAGGGCCTGTGATCATCAACATTTGCCTTGTAGGCGAAAGGTGGCAGCTATTAGGAATAAAAGGGCTGCTTTGCATCTGCTCGACCACCGGATGGCGTCCTTCTTCAATGCAAATTTGGGTCTTTGTGACAAAGGTTGGGCAGCAATAGTTGAGCGTATCGGCGCGCTCAGCTAAAGTGCTGAGCACATCTAGCTGTGACAGCGCTTCTGCAGCCTTTTGCAGCGGGGCAAGCTCAAGCAAAATTTTATCAAGCAGTTCATCCCAAAGTTTTTTTTCCAGCGCGAGCGCTGTCGACTGTGAGCGCAGCACCTTATCTTCATGCGCTTTAAGCTCTGGAATAATATAGCGCTCGGCATTTTTGAGCGTTTGGCGGCGCACATAGTGAATGGGAACAAGGTGGCTT
>JBOFXO010000343.1:0-1855 GCA_051654185.1 Vibrionaceae bacterium
CGCTTGTTGCGTAACGCTTTGCGAAAAATCAGTAAGCGGCGTGACGGCAAGGTTTCTGCTGTCATGCGCATACCAGATACCATTTTCGTTATACAGGGCACTATAATGACCGGCCCCACCCTGAGTGCCTGAACGCACAACATAAACGCTATTTTTATCCAATGCGTTCAAGAAAGCTGCAATATCGCGAGCAGTTTGTCCTTTAATACAATATTGAGCCTCTCCCAATCCCTGCATGAAAATAGCTTCAAAAAGGTCAATTTGAATGTCACTATTAGGCACATAGGCAGCTGTATCAAATTCAACCGCCACACCAAGCCTTGCACCTGCGCACAGCAACATCTCTTCAGGACATGAGTTTTGTAAAGTTGAAAAATTATTGATCAAGCTTGCGGACGCGGCAGCTCCTCTAGAAGCAGCACCAGTATCCTCTGCGGCAGCGCCAGCGGTAGCGATTGTGTCATCTTGCGGCGAGCTATCATCAACGTTACCCAGCGCGGTAACCACAAGGAACTCACTAAATATTTCACCGTATTCTTGTTCAGAAAGATTAGCCGTTCCATCCAAAGCTCTTTGCACTTGTACTAAATGTGTTTGTGCCTGTTGCCAATCAGAATTGGTTTCTAAAGTCTGCGCAGAATTAGCGACTCCTTGGATATTGAGCACGCTTTCTTTAAGCTGCCTTGCTTGTTCAAGCCTGCTTTTAAGAGCAACGAACGCACTTGTTGTTGTGCTTGGTGTAGGGCTGCTAGGACCTGCCATATCACTTTTCCTTTAAACCGAGTTCTTTTAAATAAGCGCATGCCATTTACTTATTAAATAAATCAATGCTTTAACTCTAAATAAACAGTAGCAGATCCAGCGCCAACATCACGATATGACAGATCATTTGCTAACAAATTGAGTGCTATAGCGCGCTTTGCACAACCCGCAATAACACCTTGATACCTTATTCTATTTTGCAAGCAAGCGTTAGCACCGCCATTTAGAGCGCTTTGATGTATTCAATCATAAGCTGCAGCGTGCTTTGCCCGCGAAACTCATTAATTTCTAATCGGTAAGCGATATGAACCTGTGAAGCGGCCAAATTAGGCCAAAGCTGCGTGTCGATGTTAAAGGCAATCGCGTCCAGTGATAAGTCACCGTCTACCGGCGTAAGTTGCAATTTCAGATGCTTACCCGCCAGCAAATTTTGCGATTTTATGCTGAAAATACCATCAAAACAGGGCGCAGCAAATCCATGCCCCCAAGGCCCTGCATCTTGCAAAAGCTGTGCGGTCTCTAAGGTTAACTCTGCAGGCAAAAGTTCGCCATCGCTAAGCACAACGGCGCAAGGCGGCTCATCCCCCAGCACATTTTGCACCGCAGCATTAAAAGCGGCGCTAAAATCGGGCAGATCTTTTTTTACAATGGTCAAACCTGCTGCCATCGCATGACCGCCAAATTTTACTAGCAATTTTGGATGGTTACGGCTGATCTCACTGAGCAGATCACGCATGTTGAGTCCTTCAACCGAGCGCGCCGAACCCTTTATTTGCTCTTGCTTGTCATCGGCAAATACCACAACCGGCCGGTGAAATTTCTCTTTTAAGCGCGACGCCAAGATCCCAATCGTCCCTTGATGCCACTCAGGTTGATGCAAAACCAGCCCAGATGGCAAACTGCCTTGATCAAGCTGCAAATTTTCGCATTGCAGCAGCGCTTCTTCTTGCATCAACTGCTCAATTTTACGCCGCTCTAAGTTGAGTTCATCAAGCTTTTGTGCCAGAGACTGCGCCTTTTGCCAATCCTCACACAATAAAAGCTCAACACCAATCGACATGCTTTCAAGCCGACCTGCAGCATTAAGGCGCGG